>JALZHT010000177.1 GCA_030860645.1 Acidobacteriota bacterium | reverse complement strand
GAATTAAGAGCGCGTCGCCCGGCTCCTCGACCCCGGCGGGGCGGTAGCTGAGGCCGGCGGCGTCGGGGAAGACCTCGACGACCGAGGCCCCGCCGAGCGTGCCCTGGATGAGCGCCTCGGAGAGCGGGTCTTCGACGTACTTCTGGAGCGCGCGGCGGAGCGGCCGCGCCCCGTAGGAGCGGTCCGAGCAGGTCTTCTCGACGATCCAGCGCTTGGCCTCGTCGGTCAACCTCACTTCGAGGCCGCGCCGGGCGAGCGTGCGGTTCAACTGCTCGACCTGGAGGCCGACGATCTCCAGAAGCTCCTCGTCCTGCAACTGGTCGAAGATGATGATCTCGTCGAGGCGGTTGATGAACTCGGGGTTGAAGGTCTGGCGCACGGCCGCCATCACCATCTCCTCCATCTTCTCGCGCGACGAGTCGGGGCTGGCCTGGAAGCCCATCGTGCCCTTCTTCTGGATGAAGCGCGCGCCGATGTTCGAGGTCATGATGATGATCGTGTTCTTGAAGTCAACGGTGTTACCGAGGGCGTCCGTGAGGATGCCGTCCTCGAAGACTTGCAGGAGCACGTTGAAGATGTCGGGGTGCGCCTTCTCGATCTCGTCGAAGAGCAAGACCGAGTAGGGCGAGCGCTTGATGCGCTCGGTGAGCTGGCCGCCCTCCTCGTGGCCGACGTAGCCGGGGGGCGAGCCGATGAGCTTCGAGACCGAGTGCTTCTCCATGAACTCCGACATGTCGAAGCGGATCATCGAGCGCTCGGAGCCGAAGAGGAACTCGGCCAGGGAGCGCGCGACCTCCGTCTTGCCGACGCCCGTCGGGCCGAGGAAGAGGAACGAGCCGACGGGGCGGTTCGGGTTCTTCAGCCCCGCGCGCGAGCGGCGGATCGAGCGGGCGAGGGCCGAGATGGCCGGGCGCTGCGCGACCACGCGCCCGCGCAGCTCCTCCTCGATGCGCAGGAGCTTCTGCGTCTCCTCCTCCTTCAGGGAGGTGATCGGGATGCCCGTCCAGCGCGCGATGACCTCCTCGATGTCGTCCTTCGAGACCTCGACGGCCAGAAGCATCTCGTCGTCGTCGTTGAAGGGCGTCGTGAGGCTCGGCCCGCGCATGTAGATGCTGCGGTCGCGCTCGTCGAGGACTTCGTTGCGGGGCATGTCGCCACGCGTCATGCCGGAGGTGGAGTGGCGGCGGGCGCGGAGCTTGACGCGCGCGCCGGCCTCGTCGATCACGTCAATGGCCTTGTCGGGGAGGAAGCGGTCGGGGATGTAGCGGTTCGACTGGTAGACGGCGGCCTCGATGGCGTCCTCGGTGTAGCGCACCTGGTGGAACGCCTCGTAGCGCTCGCGCACGCCGTCGAGGATGTGGACGGCCTCCTCCTCGGACGGCGGCGGGACTTTGACGGCCTGGAAGCGGCGCTCCAGCGAGCGGTCTTTCTCGATGGACTTGCGGAACTCGGCCGGCGTGGTCGCGCCGATGCACTGGATTTCGCCGCGCGACAGCGCCGGCTTGAGGATGTTCGCGGCGTCGAGCGAGCCTTCGGCCGACCCCGCGCCGACGAGCGTGTGCAGCTCGTCTATGAAGACGATGTACTGCGGGTTCTCGACCAGCTCGCGCATGATCTGCTTGAGCCGCTCCTCGAACTGGCCGCGGTACTTCGTGCCGGCGACGATGAGCGAGAGGTCGAGCGAGAGGATGCGCTTGTTCTCCAGGAACGAGGGCACCTCGCCGCGCACGATGCGCTGCGCCAAGCCCTCGACGATGGCCGTCTTGCCGACGCCCGGCTCGCCGATGAGCACGGGGTTATTCTTCGTGCGGCGGCAGAGGATTTGGACGACGCGCTCGATCTCGCCCTCGCGCCCGACGAGCGGGTCGAGCTTGTCGTTCGAGGCGTCGTCGGTCAGGTCGCGCGAGAACTCGGCGAGGTGCGGCGTCTCCTTCTTCTGCGCGGCGCGCGGGTCGCCGCCGGCCTGGCGGGCCACCTCGTCGCGCACGGCGTTCAGGCGCAGGCCGCGTTCGAGGAGGATTTCGGCGGCCATCGAGCGCTCCTCGCGCAGCAGCCCGAGCAGGAGGTGTTCGGTGCCGATGTGGCGGTGCTGGAGGCGGTCGGATTCCTCGTGCGCGAAGGCGAGCACGCGCTTGGTCTCGGGGGCGAGGGGCAGCTCGACCGAGGTCGAGACCTTCTCGCGCAGCGGCGCGCGACCCTCAATCTCCTTGCGGATGGCTTCGAGCGAGGCGGCCGCGCGCGCCAGGAAGCGCGCCGTGAGCGTCTTGTCCTCCCGCATCAGGCCGAGCAAAAGGTGTTCGGGCTCGATGGCCGGGGCCCCGAACTGCGACGCCTCGTAGCGGGCGAAAAAGATCACCCGCCGGGCTTTCTCCGTGTAGCGTTCAAACATAAAGAAGGCTGTGACCGAAACCTGAGATAAAGCCGACGTGGTAGAAAGCTGCGCGCCCTTCGGCAGGCCGGCACCAACCTCCCGGCCGGACACGCGCAGGCATTATAACCCATCAGGCGGAAAACTCAGAAAGGAGAAAATTTTTGGTAGTGGGTCATTTTCAATGTTGAACAAAACATTGACTATGGGGCGCACCCGGCAGATAATGCTCCCAAACTGTGAGGGGGTGCTTTACGATGATGTTTATGCAAATACATCTGGCGGCACAAGCGGCGGCTGATTACCCATATCAGCCCTACGCTACAGATTTCTTCAACCCATATTCGCAGCGATTCGCCCCGCCCATACCTCGGCCCGCGCTGCGGCCCGCGCTATCGCCCCGGCCCATGCCTCGGCCCCTGCCTCGGCAACAGGCTCGCCCGCCTCAGACGGACGAGGCCGGGGCTAACTTCGTTGATGCGGCTTTGGGCTATGCGCTGCCTGCGTATCCGCTAGTAAAGGCGGGCGCGGCATTTCTCGACTCCCCGACCACTTCCGGTGGAACTAAAGTCGCCGTAGTCGGCTTGGCGGCTTATTTTCTGTTTCCCGACCTAAGAAAAGAAGTGGACAAGGTATTAAAGAGACTGTTCTGATACCCTTGCATCGGTTGATAGTCTAAGCGCAACCGCCTCGCGGTGAGGGTTATCCCGACTACTGAAGGTTCATAGGCGAAAGCCCCGCTCAACCGTGCGGGGCTTTCGCTTTGGTACGAAGGGGCCGCGCAGACGCCCGCCTGGACGTACGCGGCCCCGCGCACAGCCCGCTCCGTTCCGACGCGGGCGTGCTATGCGCCCCGCCTCTGGCCGACAGCGGGACGCGCTAGAGGGATGCCTGCCCGCATCCCCTATCCTAATCCCAGACTAAAATGCTCAAGGCGTGAGTCTCCTATGGTAAGCTTCGTGAGTCTTTGACAACTTAAAGCGACGGTCGGATGCGTAGCTCGCCTCAACCTCTAAGCTGAGATGGGCATCGCCGTGCGAGATGAGAGGCTCATACTCACGGCGAAGCAGTTACGCAAGACCATTCTACCGACATTTGTCGGCAGTTTCAAGCCCCTGTCAGGAGGCCGCGCCTGATGGGGAGGAAGGCCCGCGCCAAGCCGGAACGGCTCGGAGAAAAGCTCCGCGCTATCAGGAACGCTTTAGGGTTGTCGCAAGGTGAGTTAGTGAGGCGGCTAGAGGCCGAAGATATGATTGACGCCAAGCACGTCTCGAAGTTTGAGCTAGGCGAGAGAGAGCCGAGCCTGTTAGTGCTTCTCCGCTACGCCCGGCTGGCCGGGGTTTCTATTGACGTGCTGGCCGATGATGAGTTGGACTTACCCGCCAAGCTTCCGACCAAGCACGCCCGCCGTTAATCCTCATCACGGCGCGCGTACTTCGGATTATCCGCCAGCGCAACGATGTCACTGATAGACCACAGCGTTTTGGATACGCCCGCTTCCATAGCCGGGGAGCAACGGAGCGTTTTGTGGATGCGCGCGAAGTTGTAATACATATAGTGCAAGGCTATCGCGTGCATGTGATTCTCTAGCTTCTTAGAGAACGCATTAGTAAGCCGAGTGAAGCGGCGCATACTCATCCTCATCGTAAGGTTCTGCCGCTCAACCATGCTAGTGGAAATCATCGGCGGGAACGGGTCGCCGGAGATAACTTCAACCTGCGTGCCGATGCACTCGGCGGGGCTGTATCTCACTTCGTCCTGCGCCTTGCCGTAAATCTTAATCAACTGCGCGTAATCAATGTCACAGCCGAAAGCGCCCTCGACTGCCTCTAGGTAACAGTTGAGGCCGTCCGTCGTGAGCATCACGCGAGACTTCAAGCGGCCCGCTAGGTCAAGCATAAACTCATTCGCGGCGACGGCATCACGGCGGCCGACGTGCCAGCAAGGGACAAGCTTCGTCTCAGGGTCAATGGCAACCCACGTCCAGACATCGCCATAACCGAAGATGCCCGCGTGCTCCGGCGAGACGTTCTTTTTCTTCGCGTAGCAGAAAGACCAAATCTCGTCACACTCCAAGCGGACGCAAGGCAGATTCCGCATCACTTCATCCTGATAGTTCGCGCACGCCGTACCCACGTCCTCTAGCAGTTTAATAATCGTGTTCTTGGCGACGCCTGTCATGCGGGAAGTGGCGCGGATTGAGCAGCCCTCGACTAAGGCGGCGATAACTTGGGTGCGGCGGGTGATGTCTAACCTGTGCATCTTGAAACTGATTATATGCTTGCCCGTGTAAGAAGTTAATATAAATCTTGTGTTTAACATCACTTTCAGGCATAATTTTGACGCAACGCACACCCTAGCGAAAGTATCCTTGTGTTAGGTATGAACGCCCAAAGAGAGACAGGTGAATACATACGCTGCTCCGCAGCCGCCGACCCTTTCTATGCGTTCGTCCCTAAGCGGCTGCCGCCTAGCCCCGCGCTTCAGCTAGACAGCGCCCTCCATGATTTGATGGAAAAGGCTACCCTAGCTTTAGGCCGGCTGGATGGGGTGACTTCCTTACTACCGGACACTTATCTCTTTACTTATTTTTACGTGCGGAAAGAGGCCGTACTGTCCTCACAGATTGAAGGCACGCAATCAACGCTGGAACAACTGCTGCTGTTTGAAAATGAGCAAGCGCCCGGCGTCCCGGTCATGGACGACATTAGGGAAGTGTCCAGCTATGTAAGGGCGATGCAGCATGGACTCAGTAGCATTAAGAGCGCAGCCGGTCTGCCTCTTTCGCTCCGTCTGCTGAAAGAGATTCACGGGATTTTGTTAGCGGAGGGGCGGGGTAGTCATCGGATGCCCGGTGAGTTTCGGACTTCGCAGAATTGGGTAGGCGGCACAAAGCCAAGCAACGCGGCTTTCGTCGGCCCGCCCGCCGAATTAGTTCTCCCGTGCTTAGCCGAATTTGAGGAATTTTTATACGACAAGGCGGGGCGCACGCCCGTTCTAGTTAAGACCGCGTTAGCCCATGTCCAGTTTGAAACGATTCACCCTTTCCTTGACGGCAACGGGCGTTTGGGGCGTCTGTTAATAACCCTGCTGCTCTGCTCCGAAGGCGCGTTGCGCGAGCCTATGCTCTACCTGAGTTTGTATTTCAAGACACACAGGCAAGAGTATTACGAACGGCTACAGCGCGTGAGGGAAGATGGGGATTGGGAAGGCTGGCTGCGCTTCTTTTTAACGGGTGTACTGGAAACGGCGCAACAGGCGGTAGAGGCGGCGCAAGCCATCCTTAGACTATTCGACACAGACCGCAAGCGTATCGCGTCTTTAGGGCGGCCCGCCAACTCTGCTTTGCGCGTCCATGAGATACTTCAGAGAAGGCCGATTATCTCAGTCAGCAGGGCCGCGAAATTGCTTTTACTATCCGAGACGACGGTGCGCGCCTCATTAAGGCAGCTTGAAAAACTTGAAATTGTGCGTGAGGCAACAGGGAAAGACCGCAACCGACTTTATATTTATGATGTTTATATGAGCATTTTGGATGAGGGCACTAAACCTATCGAGGCTGCTTAACGTCTTTCTTCCATCTAGCCTCTGCCGCCCTGCGTGCTATCTCTTTCCGTTCTTCGTCCGAAAGCTTTTCCGCGCGGGCCTTGCCGCCTTTGCTCGCGCCTAACTTCCCCAAAGCGACCGCCGCAGGGTTCTTCGGACGTTCCTGCGGCGGTTGTTCCTTCGGTATCTCGCCCGTTGATTGGTCAACGATATACTTGGCGAGTTGATTCGGGTCGCGCGGCCTTTTAGAGTCTGATGGCATGGCGAGAGTATGCCACAGGCGGGAACCCGGCGCGAATCGTTCTTTATCTGTTGAACATTGAAAATGACCCACTACCAAATTTTTGATTTGTGATTTGCGATTTTCGATTCGCGGCCGCGGCCCTCTTTGCAATCGAAAATCGCAAATCACAAATCAAAAATTCTTAGCGCCGCGCCGCCTCTTCGACCCTCCCGCCGCGGAGCGCGAGCACGCGGTCGCACCTCGCGGCCAGGCTCTCGTTGTGCGTGGC
>JALZHT010000851.1 GCA_030860645.1 Acidobacteriota bacterium | reverse complement strand
CCTTCGATCTCGACCGCGTCGCCCTCGCGGCGGACGCCGACGCCGAGCGCGGCGAGGCAGCGGAGCGTCGAGGCGCAGTCGGCGCTCGGGGAGAAGTTCGAGACGCGCGTGCGCCCGCGGGCGAGCGCCGCGAGGATGGCCGCGCGGTGCGAGACGGACTTGTCGCCGGGCAGGCGCAGGCGGCCGCGCAGACGCCTGGCCGGTCGGATTCGCATGCGCGGATTGTACGGGATGGGGTCGGCGCGGGCCAGTTAAAGGCATTCGCTTTAACTGGCGCGGTTTTCAAATGAACATAGCACGTTCCCCGCGGCTGTAGGGGCGGGGCAAGTCCGCGGCCCGCCCGAGATTCATTAGATTCAAATGTTGAAGCGTCGTGCTGCTCGGGCGGGCCGCGGACTTGCCCCGCCCCTACAGTCTTCCCCGCCTACTCCACCCAATTGAAAGCTGCTCTAGCCGTTAGCCTCTTACAAGTCTCAAGTCCCTTTCTTGACAGGCGCGCGGCGGGCGTGTTAAACCGTGCAGGCTTCCGGTAAGCTTTCCAACGCGCGAGAGTGAGTGGCACGCCGCCGGGCCGAACCCTTTCTCGGGGGCGGCCGCGGCCGTTGTCTTTGAAGCCCGTGACCGAAGAGACCGTCGAGTTGAAACTGCCAAGCCGTCTCGCCTCCATCGACGAGGCAGCCGCCGGCGTGACGGACGCCGCGCGCCGGCTCGGCTTCTCGGACGAGGCGCTGTACGGCATTGATTTGGCCGTGCGCGAGGCCGTGACCAACGCCGTGCTGCACGGCAACCGCCGGGACGAGTCGGTGCCGGTCGAGGTCGGCGTCGCGGACGCCGGCTCTGAGATGGTCGTCACCGTGCGCGACCGCGGCGAGGGCTTCGACCCCTCGGGGGTCGCCGACCCGACGAGCGAGGAGAACCTCCTCAAGGCCAGCGGCCGTGGTATCCTCTTCATGCGTACCTTCATGGACGACGTGCGCTGGGAGCACCACCCCGCGGGCGGCACCGTCGTGCGGATGACGAAGAAGAAATAAGAGAATTTTAGATTGGCGATTTTTGATTTGCGATTTTCTTTCGAGGCTTCACGCCGGAGACCTTCGCGGCCGCCCCAATCGCAAATCGAAAATCTATAATCGCAAATAAGGAGACTCTCATAATGGCTGAACTGAACATCAGAGAGCGCCAGGCCGGCGACGTGACGATCCTCGACATGGACGGCAAGATCACCATCGGCGAGGGCAGCGTCTCTTTGCGGGGGGCCATCCGCCGCCTCATCGAGGAGGGCAAGAAGAAGATTCTCTTGAACCTGTCGGGCGTCGGCTACGTGGATTCGAGCGGCATCGGCGAGCTGGTCTCCAGCTACACGACGACGAGCAGCAAGGGCGGCCAGCTCAAGCTCCTCAACCTGACCCAGAAGATTCAAGACCTCCTGGCGATCACCAAGCTCCTGACCGTCTTCGACGTTTACGAGGACGAGGCCACCGCGCTCAACAGCTTCAAATAGGGGATTGGGTTCTGGGTGCTAGGTGCTGGGGGCGGTCTTAACCAGCACCCAGCACCTCAAACCTAAAACCCGCTTTTCATGCTGCGTGGTGCCTTCCGCCGCCTGCTCGCGCTCGACGACCCGCCCGAGCGGACGGCGCTCGCCTTCTCGGTCGGGGTCTTCATCGCGTTCTCGCCCTTCCTCGGCCTCCACACCGCCATGGCGACCGTGCTGGCCTTCGCCTTCCGCTTCAACAAGGTCGCCATCTACAGCGGCACCTTCGTCAACAACCCCTTCCTGACGCTCGTCCCGATCATCGTCGCCTCCTACGCCGTCGGCGCGTTCCTGCTGGGCCGCCCCCTGGGCCTGCCGGACGATGGCGTGGCGCTGCTGCGCGACCCGCACCCGCTGGCCGCCGCCTACTGGCGCGAGCTGTTCGCGCGCGGCTGGGACGTTGTGCTCCCCTTCGCCGTCGGCGGCATGGTGCTCTCCGTCGTTTGTTCGCTGGCCGCCTACCCTGTTACCCTACACCTCCTGCGCGCGCACCGCCGCAGAAAAGCCGTAAATCGTGAATCGTAAATCGTCAGTCGCGCATCGAAAAAGCTGACCGCCGCCCGGCTCCCGAGACAGCCCCGGGCCTGCGCGACGTTCGACCACGATTCACGATTTACGATTGACGATTCACGGCTTTTGAGGTTTTTGATGAAGCAGTTGTTGACCCTGTCCTTCGCCGCGCTGCTGTGCGGCCAGGCCGCCGCGGCGCAGCAGACGCCCGACCCGCGCCGCCC
>JALZHT010000176.1 GCA_030860645.1 Acidobacteriota bacterium | reverse complement strand
AGAATGGTTCTTACGAGGCCCCGGCCCCTGTCTTTTTCTTTAACAAGCCCCGGCCCCTGCTTTTATTCCGCCTTCCGCCCGACGACGATGGTGGCTTTGACGGAGAGGGCGAACTCGGAGTCATGGCGCTCGTCGTCAATGATGCGGGCGACCTCGCGGAGCACCTCGGCGCGGGCCTCGTCGTCGGGGAGCGGTTCGAGCCAGCGGCCGAGCAGGAAGTGGCGGACGAGGGGCGCGCCCAAAAACTGCTCGCCCGACTCGTAGTCGAACTCCTCGATCCGCGTCCACGACTCGACGCCGTCCAGGGCCTCGCGCGCGGCCAGCTCCTCGACCTCCGAGACCGTCGGCAGCTCGTTGATGAGCGAGCCGACGCCCGCCGCCTGCTCGATGAAGCCGGTGTTGGCGAGCGCCTCCCAGTAGATCGAGAAGAACTCGCCGAAGCTCGACGCGGTGGCGAGGTTGAGCGCGACGGTCGCGCCGTGGGCGGCCACGCGCACCATCTCCGAAAGAATCTCGGGCAGCCGCTCGGGCGCGACGAGCGAGGCGTCGCCGACGACGAGGTCGAACTGCTCGTCCTCGAAGGCGAGCGCTTCGAGCTGCGCGTGCCGGAACTCGGTCGCCTCGTCCTTGACGGCCGCCGCCTTCGCCCGCGCCAACTCCAGGCGCTCGGCGCTCTCGTCAACGCCCACCAGCGTCACGTCCTTCCCGGCCCGCTCGCGCAGCGCCAGCGCGTGCCCGCCCGTGCCCGACGCGACGTAGAGCGCCCGCCCGCGCTCCGGCAGCTTAACGTGCTCGTCCACCAACTCCGCGAACCTCTCGCCCCAGTCCGTCGCCACGTACAGGTCATGGAGGAAGGCCAACTCTTTTTCCGTCTTCGGGGTGCTCATAACTTTCGAGGGAGACAGGAGACAGAAGTAGGAGTCAGAACAAGCTGCGGCGGCCGCCGCTTTTATTCTGACTCCTGACCTCTGACCCCTGCCCCCCTTTCTTCTTCCCAATACTTTCTTCCCTGCAAGCCTTCGGGTAAAGATTGCATCTCTTCGCGCGCGTCGGGGTCGTCGTGGACGTAGCGGTAGCCGCGGCCGTAGCCGACGCGCTTCATGAGCGGCGTGACGGCGTTGCGGAGGTGGAGCGGCACCGGCTCGCGGGCCGTCTCGGCGGCGTCCGCGGCGGCGGCGTGGTAGGCGCGTTTGACGGCGTTCGACTTGGGCGCGCGCGCGAGGTAGACGGTCGCCTGCGAGAGCGGGTAGAGCGCCTCGGGCAGGCCGATGAGTTGCGTAATCTGCGCGGCGGCGGCCGCCTGCACCATCGCCTGCGGGTCGGCCAGCCCGATGTCCTCCGAGGCGAGGATGCAGAGGCGGCGCGCGATGAAGACGGGGTCGGCCCCGCCCTCGATGAGCCGCGCCAGCCAGTAGAGCGCCGCGTCCGCGTCCGAGTTGCGCAAAGACTTGATGAGGGCCGAGGCGAGGTTGTAGTGCTCCTCGCCGCCCTTGTCGTAGGCGTAGCGCGCGCGCCCCAGAGCCTCGACGATGGTCTCCTCGGTGACGCGCCGTTCGCCCCGCTTGTTCGGCTCGGTGGCGAGGACGGCGGATTCGAGCGCGGTCAGCGCGACGCGCGCGTCGCCGGCGGCCGCGCGGGCGACGCGCCCGATTAAGTCATCGGAAAGTTTCGGGCGCAAGCGTGCGAGGCCGCGCTCCTCGTCTTCGAGCGCGCGCCGCAGGATCGAGGCCACGTCCTCTTCGCCGAGGGGTTCGAGCGTGAGCGTGCGGCTGCGCGAGAGCAGCGCGCCGATGACCTCGAAGGAGGGGTTCTCGGTCGTCGCCCCGACGAGCGTGACGGTGCCGTCCTCGACGGCCGGGAGCAGCGCGTCCTGCTGCGCCTTGTTGAAGCGGTGAATCTCGTCAATGAAGAGGATCGTGCGCCGGCCCCGGCGCTTCTGCCCGCGCGCCTCGGTGATGGCCGCGCGCAAATCCTTGACGCCGGAGAAGACGGCCGAGAGCGGGACGAAGCGCGCGCCCGAGCGGTGCGCGAGCAGGCGCGCCAACGTCGTCTTGCCCGTGCCCGGCGCGCCCCACAGGATGAGCGACGGCAGCGGCCCCTCGCCCTCGATCATGCGCCGCAGCGTCCGACCCTCGCCGACGATGTGGCGCTGCCCGGCGAACTCTTCGAGCGTGCGCGGCCGCATCCGCTCGGCAAGCGGCGCGTGCTCGTCGGGCGGCAGCTCGGGCAACTCCGGCTCGTCGAAGAGTGTTTCGTTGGTGCGCGACGGCATAGACCCTCGGCGTGGCGGGGCGGCTTCAAAATGAGTCCCCGCCCGACCCGGACTGCGCGGGCGGCTCGGCGTCGTTGATGCGGGGGACGGCGACGAGCTTAGCATAAATTTCGGCCTCGCGGGGGGCGGCGCGAGGTGATATATTTGTGACACAAAATCCCGACCGAGTGTGTAGAATTTGAGACGGAACGACGCCGGACGGACTTTCGTATAGGGTGGCGTGACGCCGCCGCCGGCCAACTTCAGAGGGCGGCGGCCTCCGTTGAGGTGAAATGATGAAAGACATGAAAGACGGACTCCGCATCGTCGGAATCATCCTGCTGGGGCTGTTCGTGTTGGTGGTCGTCGTGCCCCTCCTCTTAGGCGCGGTCGGCATCGTGGTCGGCACGATCATCGCCGTCGCCGTGGGCCTCATCAAGCTCGCCGTCGTGCTCGCCGTCGTCTACCTCGTGCTCGCCGGCGTCCGCGCCCTCCTGAAGTAGCGACGCGCAGACCGCCGCGCCGCCCCGGCCCCCCTTCGCGCCCGCCCCTCACGCGTCCGCCGATCCCCCGCGCCAGAGTCCGCCCAACCCGCCTCCGCGAAGCGAAAACTTCAGTCGGGGCATGTGTGGTTGACGTTGGACGCGGGCGGCGTGTCTGGTAAGCTGTCGCGCGCCCGGCGCGCCGGAGGGGTCGCCCCACGCCGTAGTCTCGACGCCCGCCCCGCGCCTTCATTCCCGGAGCCACACGGCCCGACAGGAGGCATCTCACGCATGAGCAAGAAGAACGTCGGCGGCAGCGGACTCGCCGCGGCCACCTTCACCGGCACGGACGACAGCACCGTCTCGACCGACGCGCGGGTCGTCCTCGTCAACGTCCCCGGCATCGAGCGGGTCAGCCAGGATTTTAAAGACAAGGTGATGCAGATCGCCGACGGCCTCGGCGTGAACCCCAACTTCCTCATGGCCGTGATGAGCTTCGAGAGCGGGGCCACCTTCAGCCCGAGCGTGAGGAACGCCGCCGGCAGCGGCGCCGTCGGCCTCATCCAGTTCATGCCCGCGACGGCCAAGACGCTCGGCACCACCACCGAGGCGCTCGCGCAGATGACGGCCGAGGAGCAGCTCGACTTCGTCGCCAAGTACCTGCGCCCTTTCCGGAACAGGCTCAAGACCATCGAGGACACCTACATGGCCGTGCTCTTCCCGGCGGCCATCGGGAAGGGGGCCGACCACGTCCTCTTCCGCAAGGGCACGAAGCTCTACCAGCAGAACCGCGGCCTCGACCTCAACCACGACGGCGTCATCACGGTAGGCGAGGCGGCGGCGAAGGTGCGGGCGCGGCTCGGCTCCGCGCCCGTGAGCACGGGCGAGGTGCTGCGCCGCGGCGTGAAGGGGCCGGAGGTCGGGAAGTTGCAGGACGAGCTGATCGACCTCGGCTACCTCCGCCCCGAGCAGAAGGCGTCCGGGGCGAACAACTTCGGCCCGCTCACGGAGGGCGCGCTCAAGCGGTTCCAGCGCGACAACCAGCTCCAGGAGACGGGCGTCTACGACGAGGCCACGCAGGCGGCCGTCCGCCAGCTCAACGAGGGCGTCAAGCGCGGCAGCAAGGGCGACGTCGTCGCCGGCTTGCAGCTCCGGCTGGTGAACCTGAGCTACCTGACGCTGGCCGACATCGGCAGCGCGCGCGGCACGTTCGGCCCGCGCACCGAGGCCGCGCTCAAGACCTTCCAGATGCAGCACGGCATCCAGCCGACCGGCGTCCTGAACGACGAGACTTACCGCTCGCTGCTGACCTCTTCGCCGACGCCGCCCGCCCCGGTCGTGTCCGCCGACCCGACGCGGATCGACACGGTGCTGCCCGAGAGCGGGCGCGGCTTCACGACCTACCGACGCGAGCCGGGCGGGGCCGACCAGTTCGGGCGCGCCGCGACTATCCGCAACATCCAGACGCTCGGCGAGGCGTGGGCCGTCCGCCGCCCGGCGGGGCCGCGCCTCCAGTTCGGCGACATCAGCCGCCGCGGCGGCGGCCCCTTCCCGCCGCACGCGGCGCACCAGAGCGGCATCGAGGTCGACATCCGCCCGATCACCAACAACGGGCGCGAGGAGGCCTGCGACATCAACTCGCCGAGCTACTCGCACGAGCTGACGAAGGAGTTGGTCCTGCTCATCCGCGAGCTGTTCGCCGGCGCGAGAATCTTCTTCAACGACAGGCAGCTCGTCAAAGCCAACCTGACCACCGCCCTCGGCGGCCACGACAATCACCTCCACGTCCGCTTCCCCGTCTAGGGCGCGGGGCGGGGAGCCGCGCACGTTGACGAGCGCCGCCACGACCGGGGCTTACACTTTCGCGGGCGTGCCGGCGGGGCGCACCTACGTCATCACGCCGGCCAGCAACGTCTACACCTTTACGCCCGCGAGCCGCACGCTCTCCGGCCTCAGTTCGAGCCAGGCCGGCCAGAACTTCACCGCCTCCGCGCGGAAGACGTACTCGATCAGCGGGAGGGTCGCCAGGGCGGGAACGACCACGGGCATCGCCGGAGTCGTCATGACGCTGACCAACGGCTCGACGGGGGCGGTCGTCAGGACGATGACCACGGGGTCGAACGGCGCTTACTCGCTGACGGCGATACCGGCGGGGATTACCTACGTGCTGCGCCCGGCCAAGAGCGGTGTGACGTTCAGCCCGGCGTCTAGAACTTACGCGAACCTGTCCGCCAATCAGCCCTCCGGGGCGAACACGGGTTTCTTCGGCCCCTGAGAGCGGTCTGCGGTTCAACTGACCTGACGTTGAGAGAGGGCGCACTCAAATGCGAACCGCTATCCGGCGCGCCTTCCCTTCATCAGTCCACCCTCAGACGTTGAAGCGGAAGTGCACCACGTCGCCCTCCTGCATGACGTAGTCTTTCCCTTCCAGCCTGAGCAGGCCCTGCTCGCGCGCGGCGGCGTAGGAGCCGGCGCGCAGGAGGTCTGCGTAGGTGACGACCTCGGCGCGGATGAAGCCGCGCTCGATGTCGGTGTGGATGGTGCCGGCGGCCTGCGGGGCGCGCGTGCCGCGCGGGATCGTCCACGCCCGCACCTCCTTCTCGCCCGCCGTCAGGAACGACATCAGCCCCAGCAGCCGGTACGCGCTCCGAATTAATTCGTCCACGCCGCTCGACTCGACCCCCAACTCGGCCAGGTAGCTCTTGCGGTCTTCCGGCGCGAGCGCGACCAGCTCGGCTTCGAGTTGCGCGCAGATGGCGACGCACTCCGCGCTCTCGGCCGCCGCGAGCTGCCGGACGGCGACGACGTGCGGGTTCGAGGCGGGGTCGGCGAGCGCCGCCTCGTCCACGTTGGCGGCGTAGATGGTCGGCTTCATGGTGAGGAGAAAGAGATTGCGCGCGACGGCGCGCTCTTGCTCGTCTAATTCGACGGTGCGCGCCGGCCTCCCTTCGGAGAGCACGGCGAGGAGCTTGTCGGCCACCTCGATCTCGGCGCGCGCGGCCTTGTCGCCGCCCTTCGCGGTCTTCTGCGCGCGCTCGCGCCGGCGCTCGACCGTGGCGAGGTCGGCCAGGGCGAGTTCGATCTGGATGGTCTCGATGTCGCGGCCGGGGTTGATGGAGCCTTCGACGTGGACGACCTGCTCGTCCTCGAAGCAGCGGACGACCTGGATGACGGCGTCGGTCTCGCGGATGTTGGCGAGGAACTGGTTGCCGAGGCCCTCGCCCTTCGACGCGCCGCGGACGAGGCCCGCGATGTCAACGAACTCGACCGTGGCCGGGACGATGGTCGAAGTCTTGACGATCTTCGCCAGCGGCTCCAGGCGCTCGTCCGGGACGGGGACGACGCCGACGTTCGGCTCGATGGTGGCGAAAGGGTAGTTGGCGGCCAGCGCCGCCTGCTGCGCCGTGAGCGCGTTGAAGAGCGTGGACTTGCCGACGTTCGGCAGCCCGACGATGCCTGCACGAAGCATAGAACCTCAGATGTCAGATGTCGGATGTCGGGTATTCTAGCACCCGACCTCCGTCTCCGGCGATTCCGCGGCCGTCTTTGCGCGCGGGCGGCCGCGTTCGCGTATAATCGCGCCGTCTTATCGAAGCGGCGGCTCGTCCGTCAGACTGTCGGGGCAGGGCTTGTCCCTGCCCGCGCGGCGCTCATCACAACTCGACTTGAGTCGGATCACCGCGGGCAGGGACAAGCC
>JALZHT010000850.1 GCA_030860645.1 Acidobacteriota bacterium | reverse complement strand
CCGCGACAAAGCGCGCTCCGAACTCGCCGAAGCCATCGGCGAGCCGGCGGTCGAAGAGGCCCGCCTCCTCCTCGTGCGGGCTTTGGAAGAGAGGGGCGGGAGGAAGAAGGCGGACGACGGCTCGGACTTCGGCGACGCGCTGCGCGAGGTCGTCCGCCGCCTGTGGGACGAGCTGGAGGAGTTGAGCCGGAGTCTGCACCGGCCCTACAAGGCGCGGCGTCTGCACAAGATGCGCATCGCCGCCAAGCGCCTGCGCTACGCGCTCGAACTGCTGGAGTGCTGCCGCCGCGACGGCGCGGCGAAGGCTCTGGCCGGCGAGGTCGCCGACCTGCAAGGCGAGCTGGGCAACCTCCACGACTGCGACGTGTGGGCCGAAGACCTCAGCGAACAGCTCACGAGCCGCGGCGGGCGCGCCGACGCCTCGGCCGAGAGGGAGGCCGCGACCGCCTGGCTCCTCGGCCACTTCGTCGAGAAGCGCGCCGGCCACTACCGCGCGGCGCTCACGCTGTGGCACGAGTGGGAGCGCGGCGGCTTCGAAGCGCGCCTCGACGCCTGCCTCGACGACGCCCCCGAGACGGACGCGCCCGCCCCGGAGACGGCGGAGGAAAGGCCGGCGGAAGAACAGACCGCGCCGGCCTAGGAATTAAAGACGTCAATCGTGAATCGTCGTTGAGTGACCACCGCGTTGCGCCGTGACGCGCCGGCTTGACCCTCACACAAACTGGCGGCGCGCCGGATTTCCGTTGTAAACTGCGGCACGAAACTACCCTTTACCCGAACTCATACGCGGAGCCGCAGATGAAATTTTACGATAACGTCCTCGGCCTCATCGGCCGCACCCCGCTCGTCAAACTCAACCGCCTGACCGAGGGCCTCAAGGCCGCCGTCTTCGCCAAGATGGAGAGCCTCAACCCCGGCTACTCGGTCAAAGACCGCATCGGCGTGGCGATGATCGAGGCCGCCGAGCGCGAGGGCGCCTTGCGCCCCGGCGGCACCATCGTCGAGGCCACCTCCGGCAACACCGGCATCGGGCTGGCCCTCGCCGCGGCCGTCAAGGGCTACAAGTGCATCTTCGTGATGACGGAGAAGGCTTCGGTCGAGAAGGTGCGCTACCTGAAGGCGCTCGGCGCGGACGTGGTCGTCGTCCCGGCCTCGGCCCGCCCCGGCTCGCCCGACCACTACGTCGAGACGGCGCGACGGATCGCGCGCGAGACGCCGAACAGCTTCTACCCCGACCAGTACTCGAACCCGAACAACCCCGAGGCCCACTACCGGACGACGGGGCCGGAGTTGTGGGAGCAGACCGAGGGGCGCATCACGCACTTCGTGGCGGGGCTTGGCACGGGCGGCACCATCTCGGGGACGGCGCGCTTCCTCAAGGAGCACAACCCCTCGATCCGCGTCGTCGGGGCCGACCCCTACGGCTCGGTCTTCAAGACCTACAAGGAGACGGGGCACACGCACGAGGCGACGCCGTACCTCGTCGAGGGCATCGGGCAGGAGATCGTCCCCGCCAACGTGCACATCAAGTACGTTGACGAGATCATCAACGTCACCGACCGCGAGAGCTTCGAACTCTCGCGCCAGCTCGGCCGGATGGAGGGCATCTTCTGCGGCGGCTCGACGGGGACGAACCTCGCCGCCGCCCTGAAGGTCGCGCGCGGCCTGGACGAGACGGGCGTCGTCGTCTTCATCGTCTGCGACACGGGCGAGCACTACCTGACGAAGCACCACTCGGACGAGTGGCTGAAGGAGAAGCGCCTGCTGGAGCCGCAGCGGATGAACGCCGGGCTGATTTGCAGCACGAAGGGCGACCCGACGGTGCCGCGCCTGCTCTCGGCCTCGCCGCGCGACACGGTGGCCGAGGTGCTGGCGCAAATGGACGAGCACAAGGTGACGCAGATGCCGGTCATCGAAGAGGGCCGCGCGGTCGGGGCCGTGCGCGAGAACCGGCTGCTCGCCAAGGTGCTCGGCAGCCGCGACCGCCTGCAAGCGCCCGTCGCCGAGGTGATGGACGAGAGCCTGCCCGTGGTAGACGTGGAGGCCGGCGCGGCCGAGGTCACGCGCCTCCTGCGCCGCAGCCCCGCCGTCCTCGTCGAGGAGTACGGCCGCATCACCGGCATCATCACCCGCCACGACATGCTCGACGTGCCGGGGAACAAGTAGACAGTAGAAGAAGCCGGAGGCCGCTTGTAAACAGCCCCGGGAGCAAGGCACAAGAAGAAACATAAAGGCCCCGGGGGCGAAAGAATTTCGGGCGGCGTCGGCC
>JALZHT010000849.1 GCA_030860645.1 Acidobacteriota bacterium | reverse complement strand
CTTGCTGGCCGTCCGTGTCGCCGGGGCCGCCCGTCTCTTCGAGGACGCGCGAGCGCATGCGACGCTTGCGCGCCCAAGTCTTGTACATCGAGCCGAGGCGCGCGGCGAAGCGGTTGCAGACTTCCGCGTCCGTGCCGGGGTCGCACTGTGCGGCGACGGAGAGGAAGGCGTCGCGCGCCTGCCCGGCCGCGAGCGCGCGGCAGGCGGCGTCGAGCAGGTAGAGCTGTTCGGCGAGGCGGCCGACGAGGTCGGCCGGGTAGCGCTCGCGGTCGCCGCGCAGGCGCGCGAGGAGCGAGCCGGCCGTGTCCAACCCCGCCTCGACGCGATCCATGTACTCGGCCAGGCCGAGCACCGCGAAGCGCGCGGGCGAAGTCCAGAAGCCGGGCTGCTGCGTCTCGTCCAGCGCCTCGCTCTTGCGCCGACGCCACTCCTCGGCCTCGGCCCGCTCCGCCACCTCCGCGAAACGGCCCTGAAGGTAACGCACCTCCTCGCGCGTGCCCCGCGGGTCGAGCGCGATGCGCTCCAGACTCAACTCGCCCGCGCCCTCCGGCAAAAACTCCTCGTCGGGCGCGGAGACTGCCGCCTCCGCCTCGCCGGCCGCCGGCGCGTCCGGGTCGACGAACTCGACGGCGAGCGACTGGCCGTCGCCGGCCGCGCGCACGAAGAGGAACTGGTCGCCCTCGGGGAACTGGTGGTTGACGATGGTGACGGCGAGCGGCGAGAGCAGGTAGCGCTCGACGGCGCGCTTCAAAGGGCGCGCGCCGAGGTCGGCCGTGAAGCCCATCTCCAGCAGAAAGTCTACGGCCGACTCGTCCCACTCGACGGCCCACTGCCGCGTGCGGAGGCCGCGCCGGCCGAGCACGTCCGTCAGCTCCTTGCGCAGCAGGTCGCGCATGACGGCGCGGCCTAAGGGGCGGAAGACGACGACGCGGTCGAGGCGGTTGACGAACTCGCGGCGGAAGGCGCGCCCCACCGCGCGCTCGACCGAGCCGGCGGCGAACTGCGCCTGCTCCTGCGAGAAGCCGATGCTCGCCCCGTGCGGGAGCGTCGCGCCGAGGTTCGAGGTCATGATGACGACGCAGTGCCGGAAGTCGGCCGTGTTGCCGCGCCGGTCGGTCAGGCGGCCGTCGTCGAAGACTTGCAGGAACAAGTCCCAGACCTGCGGGTGCGCCTTCTCGAATTCGTCCAGGAGGACGACCGAGAAGGGCTGCTTGCGGATCGCGTTGACGAGGGCCGCGCTGTCGCTCGTCTCGGCGGATTCGCCGAGGATGCGGTCGAGCGAGTCGGGCGTCTGGAACTCGCTCATGTCGAGACGGATCATCCGCTCGGGCGAGCCGAACAGAAACTCCGCGAGCGTCTTGGCGATCTCGGTCTTGCCCGTCCCCGTCGGCCCGACGAAGAGGAAGACGCCCTGCGGGCGCGTCGGGTCGGTCAGTCCCGCCTTAATCATCGCGACGCGCTCGACGAGGCAGTCTACGGCCTCGGGCTGACCGAGCACGCGCTGCTCGAAGAAGGCGCGCAGGCTGTGGAGGTCAAGGCCCTCGCGCTCGTCGAGGATGCTGACGGGCAGGCCCGTCAACTGTGAGAGCGTGACGAGCAGGTCGTCGAGCGTGATGGCGCGCGCCGCGTAAGCTTCCTCGTCCTCGGCGAGCAGGCGGCGGCGCGTCGCTTCAAGGAAGAGGAGGAGGCTGCCGGGCGCGGCCTTGTCGCCGAGGTACTGCTCGGCGAGCTGGGACGCCTCGCGCAGCGTCTGCTCGGAGACGCGCGGCCGGCTTCCCGCGCCGAGCGCGAACCTCTCGGCCCAGCGGCGGCCGAGTTCCAGCGTCTCCTCACGGCCGAGCGGCGCGACGCGGCACGTCTGCATCGCCGTGCGCAGCTTGGGCCGGAGGCGCACGAGCTGCACGTAGGCGGCCGACGCCACCTCGCCGACGAGCTTCACCTCGCCGCCCTCGATGGAAGGCAGGAGCAGGTCGAGCAGGCCCGTGGGGCTGAACTGGTGTCGGCCCGCCCACAGCGTCTCGTGGAAGTTCGGCACGACCCAGAGCACGCGCCGGCCGGCGAGCTGGCGGACGAGTGCCTGGACGCGCGCTTCGAGCTGGCCGATGTACTGCTGGCCGGCGAGCACGTCGGCCGCCCCCGCCTCGAAGACGATCCACTGCTCGCGGAAGAGTCGCTCGGCCAGCGCCCGCACGAGGGCGGTCTTGCCCGTGCCCGCGTCGCCGACGAGCAGCACCGAGCGCGGCGGCTCGCGCTTGAGCGCGGCTTCGAGT
>JALZHT010000848.1 GCA_030860645.1 Acidobacteriota bacterium | reverse complement strand
GTCCTTGTGCGTGGGGCCGAAAACCTCGACGGCGAAACCGGGGCGGACGCGGGCCTTCGGGGCCGTGCGCGGGACACGGCAGGTAGGGGTCGCCGCCGGCAGTTTGGTGTTCAGATTTCCGGCTGAAGTCGCCCGAGGGCGCGCCGCGCGGATGCTGACGCGGACGGGCCACTCGTGTCTGAGCCGGCGGCGGCGGGGCTGGCCGCGGCCGGCCTGGGAAGCGTGTGGCGCGCCGAGCCGCGGTGTCGCGGATGCGTCGGACAGAGGGCGGCGGGCCACTGGGCGGGTGAGGTTAACCCCGCGTCCGGCGGAAAGCAACAGAAGAATTACCCGGGCGCGAGCCGCCCGCTCCCGATTTCAAGGCTTTAAGACGGGATGCAGAAAAAATTGCAATCGGCGGGGCTGACGGATTACGGATTGGGGATTGCGGATTCGCGGTGCGGCGGGGCTTGAGTGTACCGCGCGGTATGATTTAACACAGAGGGCACAGAGAAGAAATAGTTTTCTCTGTGCCCTCCGTGTCGAATGATCTCCCGCCGCACCCGACCGACGAGAGACCGCGAATCCGCAATCCTCAACCGTCAGGGGGCAGGCGTCCGGTTCTGCTCGTCGAGCCAGGTCTTGAGCGGGGCGTAGTAGTCAATGATGGCGGTGGCATCCATCTTCTCCTCGCCGGTGAGCGCCTTGAGCGCCTCGGGCCACGGGCGGCTCTGGCCCATCGCCAGCATCTTCTTCAAATTCTCCCCGACCTGCTTGTTGTCGTAGACCGAGCAGCGGTGGAGCGGCCCCGTGAATCCCGCCTGCCGGCACATCGCGCGGTGGAACTGGAACTGGAGGATGGCCGCGAGGAAGTAGCGCGCGTAGGGCGTGTTCGCCGGCACGTGGTACTTCGCGCCCGCGTCGAAGTCCTCCTCGCTGCGCGGCGCGGGCGGCGCGATGCCCTGGTACTTCGTGCGCAACTCCCACCACGCGCGGTTGTATGCGTCGGGGCCGACCTCGCCCGAGAAGACCTTCCAGCGCCACTGGTCTACGAGATACCCGAACGGCAGGAAGGCCACCTTGTCGAGCGCGCTGCGCAGCAGCAGCCCCGTGTCGGCGCTCGCGTCCGGGACGGTCGTGATGAAGCCGAGGCGCTTGAAGTATTCGGGCGTGACCGAGAGCGCGACGGCGTCGCCGATGGCCTCGTGGAAGCCGTCGTTGGCCCCGCCCTGGAACATCGGCGGCTGGTGCGCGTAGGCCATCTGGTAGTAGTTGTGGCCGAGTTCGTGGTGGACGACCGAGAAGTCCTCGGCCGTGATGTTGATGCACATCTTGAGCCGCACGTCCTTCACGGCGTCAATGTTCCAGGCCGAGGCGTGGCAGACGACCTCGCGGTCGGGCGGCTTCTCGAAGAGCGAGCGCTCCCAGAAGGTCGGGGGCAGCGCCTCGAAGCCGAGCGAGGTGAAGAAGCCCTCGCCGTAGCGCACCATCTGCCGGGTGTCGGTGTTGCGCTGGCGGAGGATTTGGGTGAGGTCGTAGCCGGGGTCGCCCGTCGGCGGCTTCAACTCCGGGTAGATGTTGCCCCACGTCTGGCTCCACATGTTGCCGAGCAGGTGCGCGGGGATGGGGCCGTCTTTGGGGACGACGGCGTCGCCGTACTTCTGGTTGAGCTTCGCGCGCGTGTAGGTGTAGAGCGAGTCGTAGAGCGGCTTGACCTGCTGCCAGAGCCTCTCCATCTCGGCGGCGAACTCCTCGGGCGTCATGTCGTAGTTCGAGCGCCACATCGCGCCCGCGTCCTTGAAGCCCATCTCGCGCGCGCCCTTGTTCGCCAGCTCGACGAAGCGCGCGTACTTCTGCTTGTAGGGCGGCGAGACCTTGTGCCACCCGACCCACACGCGCTTCAGCTCCTCGGGGTCGCGGCTCGCGGCCAGTATCTTCTCCAGCTCGCCGAGGGCGAGGCACTTGCCCTGCGCGCCGTCGGGGCAGAACTTGCCCTTGCCGTACTCGCTCTCCAGAGACGCGGCGATCTTCGTCAGCTCCTCGCGCTCGGCCGGGTTCGACGGCGCGGGCAGCACCGTGGCGAGTTTGAGCAGCATGAACTTGCGCGCCAGCTCCGCCGGGAGTTGCAGCCCCTCGAAGCGGCGCGCCCCGGCCGACAGCTCGGTGACGGCGGCGATGTACTCCTCGTTGGCCTCGGCCGAGAGCGCCTCGGTGTCTTCGGTGATGAAGGTGCTCTGCACCCACGAGGCGCGGTTGAGCTTGATGCCGAGGTCTTTCAGGCGCGCCTCGGCGT
>JALZHT010000847.1 GCA_030860645.1 Acidobacteriota bacterium | reverse complement strand
GTGCTGGGTAAGAGCGACTTGCTTTTACCCAGCGCCCGGCACCCGGAACCCTTTCCCTTACGCCATGAAGTTGCCGAAGAGCGCGCTGGCGGCGACGGCGAGGACGACGCGGATGACCCAGAAGGCGATGCTCACCGTCCAGGCCGTGCCCGAGCTGACGCGTTCGCCGCCGTGGCGCAGGCCCGTCGCCGTGAGCCAGACGCCGTAAAAGGTGAGCACGCCGAAGGCGCTGGCGGCGGCGAACAGGACGGGGTGCTCGGCGGGCGAGAAGAGCGCGCCGAGGTTGTCGGTGATAAGCCCGCCCGACCCGATGGTCGGGTGGATGTCGTCCGGGTCTTTGATGTAGAGCAGGATCAGGTTCAGCACCTGGCTGATGATGACGACCGGCAGCCACGCGTGGGCGAGCACCGCCAGCGACTGCCAGAAGTTGATGCGCCCGCCGAGCAGCAGCACGCCGAGCAGGGCGAGGGCGGCGAGGGCGCACAGCAGGACGAACGTCCAGGCGAACGAGGTGACGGCGCCGCCCGCGACCTGGACGGGGTCTTTGGCCTGCTCGATCTGCTGCTGCTTCTGCTGCTCGGCCATCTCCGGGGGCATCCACCCGCTCTCGACCACCTTATCAATCGTGAAGCCGACGATCCGCTCCGGCGTCAGGCGGTAGGTGAAGGCGGTCGAGTAGGCGAAATTCAGGAGCACGATGACGAGGAGCGCGGCGAGCCAGCGCGGGTGCGCGCGCAGGCTGCGGAAGACCCGCGACGGCTCGAAGAAGAGGGCCGCCAGCCGCTCGTGGAAGGGCAGCGGCGGCTCCGGCGACTCGGCGGGCCGCGGGACGAAGCTCAGCCCGAAGAGCACGAGGCCGAGGAAGCACAGCGAGCCGCCGACCATCAACCCGCCGGGCAGAAGCTTCAGCGCGCCGGCGATCAGCAGCAGCAGCCCGACTCCGAAAACGACGTAGGTGTATGTGCGACGTACCACGGGGAGACTCCTCACTTCGTTCCGAGATTGAGAGGGCGCGCGGCAGCACCCCGGCCCGCACCTTTTACGCGCCCGCGCCGAGCGAGGTTTCAAAGAGGGTGCCGGGTGCCGGGTGCTAGGTGCTGGGTAAGAAGTTTATTTTTCCCCAGCACCTAGCACCCGGCACCCGGCACCCTTTTTTCACGCCGAGGTGGGCGCTTCGAACCAGCCGGGGACGCGGATGCAGGCGACGGTGTGGCCGGGCGCGACCTCGCGCAGGTCGGGGTCGATCTGCGAGCACTCGGCGACGGCCTCGGGGCAGCGCGTGTGGAAGCGGCAGCCCGAAGGAGGGTTGATGGGCGTCGGCACGTCGCCCTTGAGGACGATGCGGTCGCGCTTGCGCGTCGGGTCGGGGACGGGGATGGCCGAGAGGAGCGCGCGCGTGTAGGGGTGCAGAGGGTTGGCGTAGAGGTCTTCGGCCGAGGCCACCTCGACGATGCGGCCGAGGTACATCACGGCCACGCGGTTCGAGATGTGCTCGACGACCGCCAGCCCGTGCGAGATGAAGAGGTAGGTGAGTTCGAATTCCGCCTGCAAGTCTTCGAGGAGGTTGATGACCTGCGCCTGCACCGACACGTCGAGCGCCGAGACCGGCTCGTCGGCGACGATGAGCTTCGGGTTGAGGGCGAGCGCGCGGGCGATGCCGATGCGCTGGCGCTGGCCGCCGGAGAACTCGTGCGGGTAGCGGTTCATGTAGTCGGGGTCGAGGCCGACTTTCCTGAGGAGGTCGGCGACGCGCTCGCGCCGCCCGCCCTTGTCGCCTATGCCGTGGACGATCAGCGGCTCGCCGACGATGTCGCGCACGCGCAGCCGCGGGTTCAGCGAGGCGTAAGGGTCCTGAAAAATGATCTGCATCTCGCGGCGCAAGCGCCGCAGCTCGTCGCCGCCGAGCGCGCACACGTCGCGCCCCTCGAATGTGATCTCGCCGCGCGTCGGCTCGATGAGGCGCAGCAGGCAGCGCCCGACGGTGGACTTGCCGCAGCCCGACTCGCCGACCAGCCCCAGCGTCTCGCCGCGGAAGATTTCGAACGTCACGCCGTCAACGGCGCGCACCACGTCGTCGCTCTCCTTCACGGGGAAGTGCTTGACCAGCCCGCGCACGCGCACCAACTCCTCCGCGCCGCCCCGCGCGTCCTCCGCCTGAGCCGCCCTCACCTCTGCCTGCGGCACGGTCTGTCCACGTTCGTTTGCGCTCATTGCTTCAAGCTTCTCACGAAACCACGACGCGGACAAAACATTTGTAGGGGCAGGGCTTGTCC
>JALZHT010000846.1 GCA_030860645.1 Acidobacteriota bacterium | reverse complement strand
CTGCCCGGCAAGTCGGCGCGCGAGGTGCTGCTCGACCTCGGCGGCAATCACGCGGGCGGCAACGGCCGCGCGCCGAAGGACGGCCACGGCGCGCGCGGCAAGGCGTCGCCCGACCCGGGGCAGGTCGAGAAGCTGGTCAGGCTGGAGCTTCAGGGCTTGCGGATGGAGGTGGTGACGCCGCTCGTGGTGCGCGGCGAGCTAGTCGGCGTGATTTTGCTCGGCGGGAAGGCGAGCGAGGGGCCTTTCACGAAGGACGACCTGGGCGTCGTCCGCGCGCTCGGCCGACACATCGGCGTCGGGCTGCACAACCACCGGCTGCTGCGCGAGGTCGAGGAGCGCGCCGAGGAGAACCGCCGGCTCTACGAAGACCTGCGCCACATCTACCGCGACACCGTGCGCGCCTTCGCCGCCGCCATTGACTGCAAGGACAAGTATACGCAGGGGCACTCGGAGCGCGTCGGCAAGTACAGCGAGATCATCGCGCGCGAGCTGGGGTGGGCCGACGAGGAGGTCGAGGGCATCGCCGTGGCCGGCTACCTGCACGACATCGGCAAGCTCGTCGTTGACCGCGACATCATCAACGCGCCCTACCGCATCGACGCCAAGCAGTCCTCGGAGCTGAACCGCCACCCGGCCGCCGGCTACGAAATCCTCAAGCCCATCAACCACCCCTTCGCCGACATCCCTCTGATGGCCCGCTACCACCACGAGCGGCCCGACGGGCGCGGCTACCCCGAGGGCCTCAAGGACGAAGAGATACCACTCGGCGCGAAGATCGTCTCCTTAGCCGACTCCTTCGACGCGATGACGACCGACCGCCCCTACCGCCGCCGCCGCTCCTTCGACGAGGTGGTCGAAGACTTCCGCCGCAACGCCGGCAAGCAGTTCGCCCCCGAGGTCGTCGTCGCCCTCTGCCGCGCGCTCCTGAAAGAGGCCAAAGGCGAGACGCGCCCCCGCCACATCATCCGCCTCCTCGGCAAAGGCTACGTCGAGGAAAGCTCACTCCCACTCCTCGAAAACCTCATCTCCGAACTCGAAGCCGGCGCGTCGGTGGCCGCGGGGCAGTCCTAGAGCGGTCTGCACCTCACTTGATTGGCGCGCCCGCCGCGTGCCTTCCGGCCGGGCGGCGAGGAAGACGGGGCCTTCACTTCGGCTGAATCCGCAGGGTGAAGCTGGCGATCTCGATCTTCTCGTCGGGCTGCACCTGGACGCGCTCCTCGCGGGGGATTTCGCGGCCCGCGACGAAGGTGGGGTTGCGGCCCTTCGGCGTGAACCAGAAGCGGCCCTGGTCGTCGCGCTCCAGGGTGGCGTGGAGGCGGCTGACCTCGGGGTCGCCCTTGATGGGGAGGTCGACGGCGACGGACTTCGAGCCGCGGCCGATGGTCACGTCGGGCTTGAGGACGGGCGTCACCGACTGGCGCACGCCGCCCTTCCAGATTTCCACGCTGAAGAGTTCGACGGGCCGGATGGAGACTTTGGTGACCTCGCCCTCGGGCGACTCTTCCTCACCGGCGGCCGCCGCCCCGTCCGCGGGCGCGGCGTCGGGCGCGAGCGACGGCTTCGGCGTGACCATCGTGTGGCCGCTCTGCTCGTTCGACTCCCAGACGGGCTGGACGCGGAACTCGCCGCGGTTGAGCGTCCCGTCCACGCGCAGCTCGACGGCGAACGACTTCGTGGCGAGCTGCGTCTGCCCCGACAGCTCGCGGGCGCGCTCCGAGAGCACGTAGTAGAGGCCCTGTTCGAGGCCGCGCCGCTTCTCGCCCTGCCAGTCCTTATCGTCCTCGTTCGAGAGGTAGACGACGTACTCGGGCGGGATGTAGGTAGGCCCGCCGGGCGGCGTGAACATCTCGCGCTGCATGACGGCCTCGACCTCGC
This sequence comes from Acidobacteriota bacterium, assembly GCA_030860645.1. GTDB lineage: Bacteria > Acidobacteriota > Blastocatellia > Pyrinomonadales > Pyrinomonadaceae > QHXN01. The sequence continues at coordinate 400 of JALZHT010000846.1, read as the reverse complement.
GCGCGACCCTGACCAGGAAATCCTCCCAGACGCGCCGCGGCCGCGCCTGATCGTCCACGTCGGCGAGCGGGTCGTCCGACACCTCGCCGTCAATCCACCGCCTGATTGAGTCCAGAATGCTCACTGCCGTGTCCCTCTCCGAAACGAGTGATGTGACGAACGGGTGATGGCTTCACCTCTCTCTCAGATAAGTGCTGTTGAGCCAGCCCTCGTCCGAAGACTCGGGCTCCTCCTTGACGCGCCCGTGCTCGACGACGCGCACCCTGTACCAGCGGCCCTGCGTCTCCAGCACGGCGACGCGCGAATTCTTCTCGGCCAGGCCGATTTCAGGGTAGTTCCGCGAGGGGCCGCTGCGCAAGCGCACGTCGGTCGAGGTCAGGAACTCGCGCCCGGCGAAGGA
>JALZHT010000845.1 GCA_030860645.1 Acidobacteriota bacterium | reverse complement strand
ACGTAGCAGCGCTCGCCCCCGTTGAGGAAGAAGCCGAAGACGCTGTAGGGCAGGTAGGCGTAGCCGACGAAGTCGCCGAACAGGTCGCGGTACTGGCCCCAACTGTTGACCTGCTGCGGCGAGTCGAGCGGGCCGCGCTCGGCCTGCCCGACGAAGCCGGCGACGCTCATCGGCGCGGCGGTCGGCCGCGCGGCCTCGGTCTGGCGCAGGTAGACGCCCGGTGGCTGAAAGCTCGTCATAGCTGGTTGAAGCCTTCGGGGGCCGACTCGGAGTCGTTAATCTCCTGGTTGATGCGGGAGATTTGCTTCACCCACAGGTGGCGCTCCAGGTGAGCCATCTCCAGAATCTGCTCCTTCGGCCAGTGGAAGTGGTAGGCGATGTAAGCTACCTCCTGGCTCAACTGCGCCAGGGGGTAGCGGGCTACCCCTCCGGGGCCGGCCCCCCTTTGAGCGCCCCCTCCGTCACCTCGAAGTCGCTCTCGCAGACGGGGCACGTGAGGGTGACGAGCGAGTGGCCGTTCTGGTTGATGCGCCGGTAGAGGTCTTGGAGGTAGGCCAGGTCGGCCGAGAAGAGGTTCTCGACGACGCCGGGGTTGATGTCCGCCAGCTCGCCCAGCTTCGTGACCACGCGCGACAGGAGGATGACGACGAGGTAAGCCTCGTTGCGCTGCACGCGCGGGTCCTGGAGCGGCGCTATCTCGTCCTTGGCGTTGGCGAGCCGCATGACGCCCTCGCGGTGGAGGTTCCCGTCGGCGTCGATGTAGCCCTTCGGCAGCGTGAACGGGAATTCTGTTTGCAGCATCATCACCCTCTAAAGAGACCTTCGTGTGTGATTTCTATGGATTCGATGGCGACCTCGTTGGCGTTCGCCTTCAGGTCGGGCGCCATGTACTTGCTCGGCCACGCGTTGATGAGGTTCCAGCGGACGACCTCGTCGCGCTTCTCGTTGCGCAGGACGATGGAGAGGTTCTTGCGCTTGATGTCGCCGTCGACGACATCCTTGCGCCAGTCGTAAATCTGCTTGTCGAGGCTGATGCCGCGCTTCAGGGTGATGTTGCCGAACTTGTTCAGGCCCGGCAGCTTGCGCGGCGTGATGCCCTCGTCGCCCTCCCGGTAGTCGATGACGTTCGACTCGGAGTTGAGTCCCGTGCACTCGGAGAAGCCGGCGATGGTGATGCCTTCGATCTCCAGCTTGAAGTTGAAGGAAGCGAAAGGGTCTGTGGCTCTTCTTGGCATTCGATTCTCCTCCTTTGGGCCGCGGCGCGCCCTCCTCCCGGCCCGCTACTCCGCGGCGCTGCCGCCCGAGCGCGTCTGCCTGATGCGGAAGATGACGAACTCGGCGGGCTTCGACGGCGCGACGCCGATGAGCGTGATGACGCGGCCGAGGTCGACCGACTCGGGCGGGTTGGTCTCGGCGTCGCACTTGACGAAGAAGGCCTTCTCCGGCTTGTCGCCGACGAGCTTGCCCTCCGACCACTGGATGCGCAGGAAGGCGCTCACGTCGCGCGTGATCCTCTTCCAGAGCGAGAAGTCGTTCGGCTCGAAGACGACGCCCTGCGTGCCCTTGAGGATGGACTCCTCGAGGAAGATGAAGAGGCGGCGGACGTTGACGTACTTCCACTCCGGGTCTGAGGAGACGGTGCGCGCGCCGTAGATGACGATCCCGAAGTCGGCGAACTTGCGGATGACGTTGATGCCCTGCGGGTTCAGAACGTCGTGCTCGCCCCTGGTGACGACGCGCTCGATCTCGGCGGCCGAGTTCAGGTAGCCGTCCTCGATGCCGGCCGGGGCCTTGTGCACGCCGACGCGCACGTCCGAGGCGGAGTAGGAGCCGGCCACCGCGCACGAGGGCGGGACTTTGACGAGCTTGCCGTCGAGCGGGTTGACGACGTAAATCCACGGCCAGTAGAGCGCGGCGTACTTCGAGTTGAAGGCGTTGCCCCCGAAGCTGCCCGTGGCGCGCTTGTAGTCGAGCGCCTCCTGCGGGCCGAGCTTCTCGACCGTGTCGGCGACGTAGAAACAATCCTGCCGGTTCTGGCAGTAGGTCATCGCCGCGTTGGCGGCGGCGCGGCCGGCGTTCTTGTCGAAGCCGCCGTGGACGAGGTCGGGGATGGCGACGATGTTGATGTCGTCCACGCCGTCGAAGGCGTGCAGCCCCGTCGCCTTCGTCGCGCTCGTCGCCTCGGCGCCGATGAAATCGTTCGGGACGAGGCTGGTCGCGGTGGTGCCGGGCGTCCGGCCGTCGCTGCCGTTGGCGAGCGCCACGGGGCCGGGGAC
>JALZHT010000175.1 GCA_030860645.1 Acidobacteriota bacterium | reverse complement strand
CGCCTTCGGCGTCCTCTCGCTGCGCTGGGTCGGCGCGCGCCCCTCGCGCATCCTCTTCGCCTTCGGCGCGGTGACGGCCTTCATCTCGGCGTGGATTTCCAACACGGCGACCACCGCCATGATGTTCGCCATCGGCATGGCGATCCTCGCCTTCCTCTTCGAGCAGGAGCGCGAGGGCGGCGTGGCGCTCAACCGCTCGTACGCCACCGCGCTCATGCTGATGACCTCGTTCGCCGCCTCCATCGGCGGACTCGCCACCCCCATCGGCACGCCGCCCAACGTCATCGGCCTCTCGTTCATCCGCAACCTCGTCGGCGTCGAATTCCCCTTCTTCAAGTGGGCGATGATCGGCGTGCCCGTCGTCGTCGTCCTCTTCCTCTGGCTCTTCTTCTACCTCAACTGGCTCGCCCCCGCAGGCGTCCGCGAGATCGAGGGCAGCCGCGAGATGCTCAACCGCGAGCGCGAGCGCCTCGGCGCGTGGACGCGCGGCCAGCGCTCGACGCTGGCCGCGTTCCTCGTCACCGTCGCCCTGTGGGTCGTGCCCGGAATCATCGCGCTCGCGGCGGGCGACCAGAGCGCGCTCTACCAGTCCATCAACCGCAGCGTCCCCGAGGCGGTGGCGGCGCTCGCCGGCGCGGGGCTGCTCTTCCTCCTGCCGGGCGACGTGGGGCGTCGGGCGATGACGTGGGACGAGGCGGTGAAGATCGACTGGGGCGTGGTGCTGCTCTACGGCGGCGGGTTCGCGCTCGGCGTCCTGTCATTTCAGACGGGCCTGGCCGAGGCGGTCGGGCGCGGGCTGACGGGGCTTCTGCCGGTGAGCGGCGGGACGGGACTTCTGGTGGCGTCGGTGGTGGTGGCGGTCATCACCTCGGAGGCGACCTCGAACACGGCCTCGGCCAACATGGTCGTCCCCGTCGTCATCGCCATCGCGCGCGCTCAGGGCGTAGACCCCCTGGAGCCGGCCCTCGGCGCGACGATGGGCGCGAGCCTCGGCTTCATGCTCCCCGTCTCGACCCCCTGCAACGCCATCGTCTACGGCTCCGGCTACGTCCCCCTCGCCCGCATGATCCGCTACGGGATTCTGTTGGACATCGTCGGCGTCATCGTCATCGTCGCCCTCGTTAAACTGCTCGTACCGTTTTTAAGGTAGTCTGCTCAGGAATCAGTTACACGGCAAACAGTATGATCCGCAGGCCCGACCCTCACGAGGAACGCCTCTCCGCCTGCTCGCTCTCCAACGCCCGCTCGGCCTCTTTGACGCTAATCACCTCGGCCGGTTTGTGCGTCGCCATGTAAACCGCCGCAGCAATAGCCGCGCCGATCAGAGGAGCAATGATAAATAACCAGAGCTGGCTTAAGGCCCACCCGCCCACAAAGACGGCCGGCCCGATGCTGCGCGCCGGGTTGACCGAGGTGTTGGTCACGGGAATACCCACCAGGTGTATGAGGGTGAGCACGAGTCCGATGGCGACACCCGCAAAGCCGACAGGCGCTTTGATGTCAGTGGCCCCCAGCACGGTAAACACCAGGAAGAAGGTCAGCACAATTTCAACCAGGAAGGCGGAGAGCAGGTTGTAATGGCCCGGGGAGTGTGCGCCATAGCCGTTGGCGGCGAGGCCGGCCACAGACGGGTCATAACCGCCCGGCGCGCCTTCGGCGATGAGCAACAGCAGAGCAGAAGCCAGAATGGCGCCCAGAACCTGAGCCACGATATAGCCGGCGGCATACTTCGCATCCATCTTCTTGCTGATGAGTATCCCGACGGTCACGGCAGGGTTGATATGGCAGCCCGAGACATGTCCGATGGCGTAAACCATCGCGAGCAGAGACAGGCCGAAAGCCAGGGAGACGCCGAGCAAGCCGATCTTATCTCCCGCCAGCACCGCGCTCCCGCAACTGGCGAAAACCAGCACGAAGGTGCCGATGAGTTCGGCGACATATCTGTTCATGTCTTTGTCTCCTTTAGAATCAAGAATGATTCTTCAAAGTTAAGTGGCCCCCTGTCTCTTTATGCCTCCGCCCTTCGTGCGTGGGTGGCATACTACAGCGCCCGCATCTCCCCTTGAAACAATTCAATCGCGAACACTCAAATTAGTGCAGCGCCTTTCACTGTTACTCGCGCCGCCTCATGCCCGCGCCTGACTACTATTAGACCGCCCGGGCATCTTTCCGCCACGGCCGGTGAAGACCGCGCGCGGCCCAGCCGCCGCCGCCGGATTATATCGAATAATCTTGGTCAGTGGGGCGAGACGAGTTTGAGGCCGAGGATGCCGGCGACGATGAGGGCGATGCAGAGGAGGCGGGCGGCGTCGCGCGGCTCGCCGAAGAGGAGGACGCCGAGCAGCGCCGTGCCGACCGCGCCGATGCCCGTCCAGACGGCGTAGGCCGTCCCGATGGGCAGTTCTTTGACCGCCGCGGCCAGCAGGAACATGCTGAGGAGCATGGCCGCGCCCGTCCACACGCTCGGCCACAGCCGCGTGAATCCTTCCGTGTACTTCAGCCCGACGGCCCAGCCGACCTCCATCAGCCCCGCGACGAGAAGATAAAGCCACGCCATAGAAATCCCCTCCGGGAGTGTCGAGTGAAAGGATTTTAGATTTTTGATTGGCGATTGAAGACGGAAGACGAAGGCCGCGCCCTTCTCAATCAAAAATCGAAAATCAAAAATCTAAAATCCTTTTTATTTGACGCGGCTCTTCTTGCGGCGCAGGAAGTCTATGAGGACGAACTGCGTGAGGTTGCCGGGGGTGGCGAAGTAGGCCTTGCCGTTGGTCATCTGCGTCATCTGCTTGACGAACTCGACGAGGTAGTAGTCCGAGGCCAGCATGAAGGTGTTGACCTGGACGCCGGCCTTGCGGCACGCCTGCACCTCGCGGAAGGTCGCCCCCATCACGACGGGGTCGCCGCCCATCGAGTTCTTGTAGAGCCGCCGCCCGCCGCGGAGTTCGCCGAACGGTCGGGCCGCGCGCCCGACCGGCGACTGCGCCGCCCCGCCTTCGAGGAAGCACGCGGTCGGCTTGCCGTCCGTGACCATCACGATCTGCTTCATCTCCTTGCGCTGCGCCTGCAAGAGTCTGCGCGCGAGCTTCAGCCCCTCGGCCGTGTTCGTGTGGTAGGGGCCGACCTGCGTCGCGGCCAGGCGCGCGAGCGGCAACTCCTCGGCGTCGTCGTGGAAGAGTACGACCTTCAAAGAGTCGCCGGGGTACTGCGTGCGGATGAGGTGCGCGAGCGCGAGCGCGACCTTCTTGGCCGGCGTGAAGCGATCCTCGCCGTAGAGGATCATCGAGTGCGAGCAGTCGAGCATGACCACGGTCGCGCACGAAGACTGGTAGTCCTGCTGGTGGACGTAGAGGTCTCGGTATTCGAGGTTGAGGGGCACGCCCAGCCCCTCGCGCTTGATGGCCGACAGGAGCGTCGCGTTCACGTCGAGGTTGACCGTGTCGCCGAACTCGTAGGGCTTCGAAGCCTGCGAAGCCTCGACGCCCGTCGAGAGGTGCGGCGTGTCGTGCCGCCCGACCGACGACTTGCCGAGGCTGCCCAACAAGTTCCTCAAGGTTTTATAGCCGAGGAAATCCAGGCCCTTCTCCGTCACCTCGAACTTCACGTTGCGCGGCAGCGGCTCGCCCACCTCGCCCGGCCCCGGCTGCCCCCGTTGCCCGCGCCGCTCGCCCTGCCTCCGCGGCTCCTCGCTCAGCTTCAGGTAGCCCTCCTCAACCAGCCGCTCGATCAACTGATTCAGCAACTCCTCAAGCTGCGACCCGCGGAACTGCCCGTTGTTCTCCGCGAGCATCTCCTCCACGTCGCGCTGCGACAGCTCCCCCATCTCCAGCAGCGCCTGCAACAGCGCCTGCCTGAGCGCGTCGAGCGACGTGTCCTGCTCGCGCCGCTGCCGCGTCCAGTAGTAGTCGTCGTCGAACCCCGAATCCAGCAGCGAGTCCTGCAACAACTCCATCAGGTCGCCGAGGCTCAGCCCCGAAACGTCGAAGCCCTTGAACTTGGAATAGCGTATGAACTTCATTTACTTCCTACCCGCCGGCTCCGGCACTTGCAGGTCGCGGCAAATTTTCCGCGCCAGAAGTTCGTTCAACTCCCGATGGCGTGGAATCTGTGACTTTCTGCCGGATGAAGGATTAACGTATATGGTGTGACTTCCACCTTCACGTAAAAACCTGCAACCGTGGCGCTCAAGGTGGCGGATGAGATCATTGCGTTTCCTGCCGCAAGTGTGACTGATCGAAGAAGGGCCGGTGGGATTTAGCCACAAATCCTTGTAACTAAGGGACTACTTTTCCACCGCCGCTCCTTTACTCGCCTTCTCGCAGCACTAAAACACTTCAGGATTCAAAAGTGACCTCAGCCGTCGCGACGCGTAGCGGCTCGCGAATCACCTCGCCGCCTTGAATCAGTTCTTCGATGGACTCCCTGTTAGCCTCGATGAGAGATTCGGCTGTCTCTAGTAGGTTCGCTCTCGCCTCATCCAGCGTAGCGCCTTGCGTGTTCGCGCCGGGCAACTCCTCGACGAACCCGACGTAACCCTCGGGCACTTTGCGGAAGACGGCGGTAAGCCTCAATTCCATAGGTGTAACCTCCTAGCTGTAACGTCCCGTCTCCGTGAGGTCGTCATAGATCATGCCGCGGCGGTCTTTGCGCGTTTTGGTGGCGGCGGTGTAGCCGCCCTCTTCGTTGCGGCTGATCTTGTTCTGGGCGTAGAGACCTTCGAGGGCGAACTCGCAGGCCGAGACGAGGAGGGCCGCGTCGCGGCGCGTGAAGTCGAAGGGGACGAGGGTGGTCTCGATGAGGTCGGGCACGGAGTCGAGCAGGGCGACGCACTCGGCGGCCGAGGCCGTGTCGGCGAGCCGCAAAGTGTTGCCCTCGTCGAACCAGCGGACGGCCGGGCTGAAGTCCATGCCGACGAAGTAGCCCTCGAAGACCTCGCCGGCGGCGCGCTTAATCAAGTCCTTCGCGATCTTCGCGGCCCCGACCTGCTCGCCCTCGTACTCCAGCTCCATCTTGCCGGTCATCGAGGGGACGGCGGCGTACACGTCCGAGACGCGCGGGACGATCTCGTCCTCGCCCGTCAGCAGCGCCCGGCGCTCGGCGTTCGAGACGACCGACTCCATGACGGTGATCGGCATCCGCTGCGAGACGCCGGAGCGGCGGTCTATGCGCTGGTCGTCGCGCGCCTCGAAGGCGACCTGCTCGACCAGCTCGCGCAGGAAGTCGGGGACGCTCAAGTTTCCTCCGACCCCCTCGCGCTCGACCCACGCCTCCTGCCGCGTGATCTCGACGCCGAGCTGCAAGTCCGCCGGGTAGTGCGTCGAGATTTCCGCGCCGATGCGGTCTTTGAGGGGCGTGATGATCTTGCCGCGGGCGGTGTAGTCCTCGGGGTTGGCCGAGAAGACGAGCATCACGTCGAGGGGGAGGCGGACGGGGTAGCCCTTAATCTGCACGTCGCCCTCCTGCATGATGTTGAAGAGGCCGACCTGGATTTTGCCGGCGAGGTCGGGCAGCTCGTTGATGGCGAAGACGCCGCGGTTGGCGCGCGGCAGCAGCCCGTAGTGGATCGTCAGCTCGTCGCTCAGAAGGTGCCCGCCGCGGGCGGCCTTGATGGGGTCAACGTCGCCGATGATGTCGGCGATGGTCACGTCGGGCGTGGCGAGCTTTTCGACGAAGCGCGCGTCGCGCCCGACCCAGGCGATGGGCGTGCGGTCGCCCTCGCGCTCCAGGGTCTCGCGGCCGTAGGCCGAGATGGGGCGGAAGGGGTCGTCGTTGACCTCGGAGCCGGCGATGACGGGAATCTGCTCGTCGAGGAGGCCGACGAGCTGGCGGATGATGCGGCTCTTGGCCTGCCCGCGCAGGCCCAACAAGATCAGGTTGTGGCGCGCGAGGATGGCGTTGGTGAGCTGCGGGATGACCGTCTCGTCGTAGCCGACGACGCCGGGGAAGAGGCGCTCGCCGCGCCGCAGCTTGTCGAGGAGGTTGGCGCGCAGCTCGTCCTTGACCGGGCGCGCGCGGTAGCCCCGTGCTTTAAGTTCGCCGAGTGTTCTGGGTAGTGACATTGCTTGAACCCTGATGACTGTGATTTTGCCCTGAGTGCGATTAAGTTACCACAGAGGCACAGAGGGCACAGTTAAAAATTAGAACTGCGCCCCTGTGCCTCTGTGGTGAAGATTAAACCTTTCTCAAGCCGCGCGTCACCTGGCGCCGTTCGCCTTCGCCGACCGCGGGCCGTGCCTGATGAGCGACGCGAGGGCCTGCGCGAGCGTGCGGTGCGTGCGCAGGCCGTGGAGGTCGAGGCCGAGGCCGACGAGGCTCTGCGCGGCGTGCGCGCCGACGCCCGTGACGATGGCCTCCGCGCCGACGAGCCGGAGCGCCTGCACGAGGTTCGAGAGGTTCGCGACGGCGTGCGAGTCGATGATGCGCGCCCCGGTGATGTCGATGATGCAGGCGCGTGCGGCCGTGCGCCGCAC
>JALZHT010000174.1 GCA_030860645.1 Acidobacteriota bacterium | reverse complement strand
GGGTGCAGGCGGGGGCGCAGTTCGCCCTCGACGTGCTGCTCATCACGTGGCTCGTCTGGGTGACGGGCGACATCTACTCGCCCTACTCGGCCCTCTACATCGTCGTCATCTCGGTCGCCGGCTTCTTCCTCGGGTCGCGCGGGGCGCTGTTGACCTCGGTCGGCTGCGCGGCCTGCTACACGGCGGCGATGTTCTCGCTCGCGCTCGGGCTGGCGCCCGGCTACGAGGGCGCGGCCTTCGCGGCCACGCTCCCGAAGGTCACGGAGGCCGTGGGCCTCAGCGTCGCGGCTTATTTGGCCGTCGGCCTGCTGGCCGCGCGCCTCGCCGAGCGGCAGACGCGCTCGGAGGCCGAGCGGATGGAGGCGACGCACGCGCTCGCCTCTTTGCGCGCGCTGCACGAGCGCATCGTCGAGTCGATCCGCTCCGGGGTGATTACGACCGACCTCGACCGGCGCGTCTACACCCTCAACCGCGCGGCCGAGGAGATGACCGGCTACGCGCCCGACGACCTGCGCGGCGAGGACGTGTCGATCCTCTTCGGCGACATCCGCCGCCAGATCGAGACCTCGCTGCGGGCGGCGGCCGGGGGGCAGGCCAGCCCGCGCTTCGAGGCCGACTGCCTCACCTCCGAGGGCTTCCGCGTCCGCCTCGGCTACAGCGTCTCGCCGCTTTCGGCGAAGACCGGCGAGACCACCGGCCTCGTCATCACCTTCCAGGATTTGACCGACATTCGCTCGATGGAGGAGACCTCGCGGCGGCAGGAGCGGCTGTCGGCCGTCGGGCGCGTGGCCGCCGGCATCGCGCACGAGATCCGCAACCCTTTGGCGGCGATGCGCGGCTCGATTCAGGTCTTGCGCTCCGAGGTGGCCGACCCTTCGCAGGCCGAGCTGATGGACATCGTGCTGCGCGAGTCCGACCGCCTCAACCGCATCATCACGGACTTCCTCACCTACGCGCGCCCCCGTCAGGTCACGCTCAAGGAGACCGACCTGCGCGAGCCCCTGCGCGAGACCTTCGCGCTGCTGCGCCACAGCCCCGAAGTGACCGACGGGCAGAAGCTCGAAGACATCGTCCCCGACGAGCCGCTGCTCGCGCCGGCCGACGCCGAGGCCGTCCGCCAGGTCTTCTGGAACCTCGCGCGCAACGCCCTGAAGGCGATGCCCGAGGGCGGGACGCTGCGCGCCGAGATGGAGCGCGCCGGCTCTCACGCCGTCCGCATCACCTTCTCCGACACGGGGCGCGGGATGTCGCCCGCGCAGGTCGAGCGGCTGTTCGAGCCGTTCTCGTCCTCGACGACGGGCGGGACGGGCCTCGGCCTCTCCATCGTCTACCAGATCATCAAAGACCACGGCGGCACCATCAACGTCCGCAGCCGCGAGGGGCATGGCACAACCATCACGATTGAGTTACCATCGGCGGCGGCACTTCGGCCCCGGCAGCCCGCGGAGCGCGCGATACTGTGACCTCACCGGCTGGAGGCTTCCGCCTCCTCGCTCAAACTGAACGCTGACGCATCATGGCTAACCTACTAATCGTTGACGACGAGCCGGGCATGAGGCAGTTGCTCTCGCACGTCTTCGGGCGCGCCGACCACACGGTGCGCGCGGCCGAGAGCGGGTCGAAGGCGCTGGAGCTGCTGCGGCAGGAGCCGGCCGACCTCGTCATCTCGGACGTGAAGATGCCGGACATGGACGGCATCGAGCTGCTCCGCCGGCTGCGCGAGTTCCTGCCCGACGCGGCCGTCATCATGATGACCGCCTTCGCCACCGTCGAGACGGCGCGCGAAGCCTTCAAGCTCGGGGCCGACGACTTCATCCAGAAGCCCTTCGACGTGGACGAGCTGAAGGTGATCGTCGCGAAGGCGCTCGAACGCCTGAGCCTCCTGCGCGAGAACCGCGCCTTCAAGCGCGCGCAGCGCGAGCGCGGCCGGCTCGACCAGATCATCGGCCACTCGGCCAAGATGCAGGCCGTCTACCAGATGATCGACACGGTCGCGCAGGTGCAGTCCACGGTGCTCATCACCGGTGAGTCGGGGACGGGCAAGGAGATGGTCGCGCGCGCCATCCACAACCTCAGCCCCCGCGCCGACAAGCCCTTCATGCCGATCAACTGCGGCGCGTTCACCGAGACGCTCCTGGAGTCGGAACTCTTCGGCTACGTGCGCGGCGCGTTCACCGGCGCGACGGCCAACCGCAAGGGGCTGTTCGAGGCCGCCGACAAGGGCACGATCTTCCTCGACGAGATCGGCGAGATGTCGCCGACCATGCAGGTCAAGCTCCTGCGCGTGCTTCAAGAGCGCAAGGTGCGGCCCGTCGGCGCGCACGAAGAAGTTTCCATCGACACGCGCGTCATCGCCGCGACGAACCGCGACCTCTCGGCGATGGTCAAACAGGGCGGCTTCCGCGAAGACCTCTTCTACCGCGTCTCGGTCATCCCGATTGAGCTGCCCCCTTTGCGCGAGCGGCGCGAGGACATCCCCGACCTCGTCGAGCACTTCGTCCGCAAGTTCTGCCAGCAGACGGGGCGCGACCTGCGCGTCTCCGAGCGCTCGACCGAGCTGCTCGAACGCTACTCGTGGCCCGGCAACGTGCGCGAGCTGGAACACACCGTCGAGCGGGCCGTGGCCCTGGAGCGCACCGACACCATCCAGCCCGAGTCGCTCCCGCAGGCCGTGACCAACTACAACCCGGCGCGCGCCGCCGCCTCCGCCTTCGAACTGCCCGAGACCGGCATCAACCTCGTCGCGCACCTCGAACACCTGGAGAAGACCTACCTCCTCGAAGCGCTCCGGCGCACGGGCGGCAACCAGACGCGCGCCGCCGAAATCTTGCACCTCTCCGTGCGCTCCCTGCGCCACCTCCTCGACAAGCACGGCATCCGCAGCCTCACCGCCCAACTCCGCTCCGACGCCGCCGGCCGCGGCGCGTCCGAAGGGTGAGAGGCGCGCGGCGCGGGCTTGTCCTCCGCCGCCCCCGTGTCGAGTGTTTCGCCGAAAGGACTTTCGATGCTCACACGACTGACGACCTCGCGCGCGCGGACGCTCGCCGCCCTGGTTTTCATCCTCTCCGCAGTCCCCGCCCCGCCGCACGCGTCCGCCTTCGCGCGCGGGGCGGGGCAGGACGAGGAGCGGCGGCGTGCGTTCGAGCTGTTCGAGGAGCAGAAGTATTTCGAGGCGCTGCCGCTGCTGGAGAAGTCGGCGGCGCGTTACCCGCAGGACGGGGACGTGCACGCGCGTTTGGGCTTCGCCCTCTTCGCGCGCTCGATTACCGAGCAGGACGCGGCGAAGCGGCAGGGCCTGCGCGCCCGCGCCCGCGCCGCGCTCGTCCGCGGCAAAGAGCTGGGCTTCGACGAGGGCGTGCCCAAAGACCTCGTCGAGCAAATCCTCGCCTCCATGAACCCGGACGGCAGCGACGCCGCGGCCTCCACCTCCAGGTTCTCGGCGAACGCCGAGGCCGACGCCGCGATGCGCACCGGCGAGGCGGCCTTCGTCAAGGGCGACCTCGACGCCGCGCTCGCCGCCTACGAGCGCGCGCTGCGGCTCGACCCGCGGCTCTACGAGGCCCCGCTGTTCGCCGGCGACGTGCTGCTGCGCAAGGGCGACTTCGTGCGTGCGGGCGAGTGGTACGCGCGCGCCATCCAACTCGACCCAGACCGCGAGCAGGCCCACCGCTACTGGGGCAACGTCCTCATGCGGCAGGCGCGCCTCGACGAGGCGCGAGACAAGTACGTCGAGGCCATCGTCGCCGAGCCGTACAACCCTTACGTCTGGGAGCAGGGCCTCTTCCGCTGGGCGCAGGCCAGGGCCTTGCGGCTCGGCCACCCGGAGATCGCCCCTCCGCCCGGCCCCGCGGCGGCGGATGCCGAGCAGAAGCGCGTCACGGTCACGACCTCCCGGGCGGGGCCGTGGTCGCAGTACGCGCTGACGCGCTCGGCGTGGGAGGCGAACGACCGCGAGAAGTTTAAGAAGGAGTACCCGGGCGAGAAGGAATACCGCCACAGCCTGCGCGAGGAGGCCGAGGCGCTGCGCGCCGTCGCCGAGGCCGCCCGGCGGGAGACGAAGGAGGGGCGCGGCGCGAAGCTCGACCCCGCGCTCCACCAACTCGTCAAGCTCGACGACGACGGCCTGCTCGAAGCCTACGTCCTCTTCGCCCGCGTCCGCCAGGTCAACTCGGTCGCCGCCGACTACGTCGCCTACCGCAAGGAGCACCGCGACAAGCTCCGCCGTTACCTCATCGAGTACGTCGCGTCGGGGAAATACTAAAAAAGTTTCGGGTTAGAGGAATTTTTGATTTGCGATTTTTGCTTTTTGATTGGAAAGGGCGTAGCCGTCGTCTTTCCCCTTCAATCGCAAATCTAAAATCTAAAATCTAAAATCCCTCTTTACGGCCTGGGCTGGCGCGGGAGCCTTTCGATCTCGGTCGCGGCGTTGTAGACGAAGGCGGCGACGATGACGGCGGCCTGCTTAACGTCTTCGGGGATGACGCGGTCGAAGGTGTCCTGGTTCGAGTGCTAGGTGCGCGTCTCGTACTCGATGTCGTCCTGGAGGAAGTCTAGCCCCGTGAGGCCGACGGCCTGGAAGGCGAGGAAGTCGGAGCCGCCCGCGTTCGAGACCGTGATGGTCGTCGCGCTGTAGTCGCGGTCGCCGACGCGGAAATCGCGGAAGGGCATCAGCCAGCGGCGGAAGATGGGGCGCAGCGCCTCGTTGCCTTGCAGGTAGATGCCGCGGATCGCGCCCGTCCCGCTGTCGGCGTTGAAGTAGACGTTGAGGCGGTCGTGCTCGGGCTTGAACCGCGGCGGCGGCGCGGGCGGAGCGGAGGCGGGCTGCTGCGCGCGCGCCCGTCAGGCCCGGCGGCAACAGCGAGAGGAGGAGCAGCGCCGAGGCGGCGCGGTGTCGTGACATCAATTCCGAATCTCCTGCGAGTCGTCTCTGACGGCGGGGAGCCGCGAACTGTTTTAAACCATCCCGGCCGGATTTTTAAGCGGCCCGGCCGAGCGCTTTACAACCTTTACAACTTTTACGGCCCGCGCCTTTTCGTGACCGCTTCGAATCAAGCTCTCGACGTTCCCGTAATAATTCCAATCTACACTCCACGCCCCGAACAAAGGCACTCCGCCGAACGAAACCTCTATGCTATAAATCTTGCGCCGGCCGCCGGGCCGGGCGTTGACCCGAAGCCTTCCGCAGCCGTTGGAGGAGGAGAAGCGATGTCGAGACTGAAGCCGCGCGGCCCATTCATGGCGGCCGCGCTCGCCTGCGCCGCCCTCGCCTGCGCCCTTGTCTACGCGCAGACGCCCGCCACCCAGACGCCGGCCGTCCAGGAGCCTGTCAAGAAGGACGTGCCCTACGTCCCGACCCCGCAGGCGGTCGTGGATGAGATGCTGAAGCTGGCCGAGGTCGGGAAGAGTGATGTCGTCTACGACCTCGGGTGCGGCGACGGCCGCATCGTCATCACGGCCGCCAAGCAGTACGGCGCGCGCGGCGTCGGCATCGACATTGACCCGGAGCGCATCCGCGAGAGCAACGAGAACGCGCGCAAGGCCGGCGTCGCCGACCGCGTCAAGTTCATCCAGCAAGACCTCTTCGAGGCCGACTTCAAGGAGGCGACCGTCGTCACGCTCTACCTGCTGCCGACCATCAACCTCAAGCTGCGCCCGAAGCTCTGGAGCGACCTGAAGCCCGGCACGCGCGTCGTCTCGCACGCCTTCGACATGGGCGACTGGAAGCCCGACAAGACCTCCGAGGCCGACGGCCGCCCCGTCTACTTCTGGGTCATCCCGGCGAAAAGCAGTAGTCAGTAGGCAGTAGACAGTGGCGCGCCGCGGCCGCTGACGCCGGGACGCCGACCGTTCGGTAGAGACGGTTTTTCTACCGGCTACTGTCTACCGTCTGCCGTCTACTTGTATTCCTATGGCAGTTAAAAGTATCGCGGCCGGCGAGGTGGCGCGGCCCGTGCCGACGCTGTCGCTGGCCGACGCCGTGGCGATCATCGTCGGCATCGTGATCGGCGCGGGCGTCTTCCGCACGCCGTCGCTGGTCGCCGCCAACGCGTCGGGCGAGACGGCGGTGCTGCTCATCTGGCTCGCGGGCGGCGTCGTCTCCTTCGTCGGCGCGCTCTGCTACGCCGAGCTGGCGACCAGCTACCCGCACGCGGGCGGCGACTACCACTTCCTGACGCGCGCCTATGGCCGCCCGCTCGCCTTCCTCTACGCGTGGTCGCGCATCACGGTCGTGCAGACCGGCTCGGTGGCGCTGCTCGCCTTCGTCTTCGGCGACTACGCCTCGCAGCTCGTGCCGCTGGGGGCCTACTCGACCTCGGTCTACGCCGCGCTCGCCGTGGTCGCGCTGACGGGCCTCAACATCCTCGGCGTCCGGCAGGGCACGCGCACGCAGAACCTGCTCACGGCCGTCGAAGTCTCCTGCCTCGTGCTCATCATCGTCGCCGGCCTCGCGTGGGCCGCGCCCGCGCCGGCGGAGGC
>JALZHT010000844.1 GCA_030860645.1 Acidobacteriota bacterium | reverse complement strand
GCGCGAGGGTGACCAGGTCGCGGCTGTTCGGGAGGCGGAAGCGGACGACGAAACCCGACGCCGTCAGCGAAAGCTCTTCGGCCGGCTCCTCGCCGCCGCGGGCGCGGAGGTCGCCGGCGGCGAGGTCGAGTTCGAGCCGCTGATCGCAGCCGGGGCAGGCCGCCACGCAGGAGAGCTGTGTGCCGAACGTCCACTCGCGCAGACGCAGCAGGCGCGCGTCGCGCACGCCGACACTGAGGCCCGCCAACTCTTCGGGCGCGGTGTCAGAGCAGGAGGCGGCCAGCAGCGCCAAAGCCCTCTGCGCGGGCTGCTGCGCCGCGCCCCGCTCCCACACGTTCAACAACTCGGCAGCCGACAGCGGACGCATGGCTACATCAAGGGGCCGGCTCGGTGAACGACGGCTCGGTCGGCTCGGTCACGGCGTAGTCGCGCTCCCAGCCCTCGTTCTCCAGCTTGAGGGTCTGGATGGCGACGGCGTTGGCGTTGGCGTCGAGGTCGGGCAGCGCCTGGTACTCCGAGACCCAGCAGCGGAAGACGTTGTAGGAGATGACGGCCTGCCCCGCCTCGTTGTAGACCTCGATGATGATGTCCTTGCGGAAGTCCTTGAGCGAGACTTCGGCGCCGAGGTTCGAGCCGAAGTTCCAGACCTTGTTGGCCCACTTCTCGAACTCGGTGTCGTGGGTGACGCCGCGCTCCAGCGTGATGGCCTCGAACTCGGTGCGGCCCGGCGACTTGCGGCTGCTCGAAGGGTCGCCGCCCTCGCGGTGCTTGACGACCTCGGTCGTCCGCTTCAGGCCGGTGACTTTGCTGACGCCGGCCACGTACTTGCCGTCCCACTTGACGCGGAATTTGAAGTTCTTGTACGGGTCGAAACGCTGCGGATTGGTGTTGACGCTGAACTGTGCCATTGCCTCCTCCTTACGCCTCGATCTGGCCGGCGAGCTGCTGAATCTTGATGATCACGAACTCAGCAGGCTTGAGCGGGGCGAAGCCGACGACGATGTTGACGATCCCCAGGTTGATGTCGTTCTGGGTGGTCGTCTCCTTGTCGCACTTGACGAAGTACGCCTCCTGCGGCGTCGTGCCCTGGAAGGCCCCCTGCCGGAAGAGGTTGTGCATGAAGGCGCCGATGTTGAGGCGGATCTGCGCCCACAAAGGCTCGTCGTTAGGCTCGAAGACCACCCACTGCGTGCCGCGGTAGAGGCTCTCCTCGATGTAGAGCGCGGTGCGGCGCACGGGGACGTACTTCCACTGCGAGGCGAGTCGGTCGTCGCCTTCGAGCGTGCGCGCGCCCCAGACGACGCGGCCGGCCGCCGGCATCGCGCGCAGGCAGTTGACGCCGAGCGGGTTCAACTCGCCGTTCTCGTTGTCGGTCAACTGCACGCTCAGGCCGGGCACGCCGACGAGGTTCGCCTCCAGCCCGGCCGGGGCTTTCCACACGCCGCGCGTCGCGTCGGTGCGCGCCATCACGCCGGCGACCGCGCCGCACGGCACGAAGTCTTCCATCTGGCCGTCGCGCAGCGGGTTCGGCTGCCGCAGGCGCGGGAAGTAGAAGGCCGCGTAGTTGCTCTTGGTCGTGATGAACGTGTCGAGGTTGTCCTTCGCGTCGTCCTTGTCGTTCCATTCGGCCGGCGGGTCGACGATCATCATGGCCCGCCGCTTCTGGCAGTAGGCGGTGGCCGTCGAGACGAGCGACGCGTCAACGTTGCCGTCCGCCTTGTAGGGCGGGATGCAGAGCAGGTTGAAGAGGTCGGCCTTGCGCAGGGCGTAGAGTCCCTGCTTGTTGTTCTCCAGGCCGGGGCCCGTGAAGTCGGCCTCGGCGAGGGCGCTGCCGTCCGAGGCGCTGGCGGCGTTGGCTACCTTGTCGTTGGTGTTGTTATCGCCCCACAGCAGCACGGGCGGGTTGGCCGCGGGATCGGGGTCGTCGTGCGCCGCGGGCCGCGCGCCGGGCAGCGAGCCGCTCACGCGGGCGAGGTTCGACTCGTTCTCCAGCACGCGGTCGACCCGGCGCGGGTGGTTGGTTTCGACCGAGAGGTTGCGGAAGACTTCGAGTTGCCCGGTTTGGTCGTCGCGGATGGTGAGGTTGAAGAGGTTGGACGCGCCGCCCGCCACGTCGTGATCAATGCGCGCGCGCAGGGCGTTGCCCCAAATACCCTCGGACGCGGCTGCCAGCCCGAGGCCGTTCGCATCAATAGTCGCCCTGGTGACGGGGGCCGCCGCGCCGACCGCGTTGGCGGCGGCGGTGTTTACGGTCGCCGCCGTCGCGCCCGGGGCGGCCGC
>JALZHT010000173.1 GCA_030860645.1 Acidobacteriota bacterium | reverse complement strand
GCGTTGCCCAGCTCGAAGCGGGCGTCGGCGAAGTCGGGGCGGTCGCGGACGACCTCGCGCAGCAGGCCGAGGCCCCGCTCGGTCTCCTGCCGCGCCAGCAGGACGTAGCCGAGGTGGTAGCGGGCCTCCACGTCCGAGGGGTTCAGGGCCAGCTCGGCCTCGAACTCGCGGGCGGCCTCGTCGAGGCGGCCCGCCTTCAGGTGGATGAGGCCCGAGTAGAAGTGTGCGAGGCGCACGCGGGCGTCGAGCGCGAGCGCCGCGCGCAGCTCTTCGAGGGCTTTGGCCGTGTCGTTCTGCTCGTAGTGGGCGCGGCCGAGCAGGATGTGCACCTGCGGGCTGTGGTCGCCCATCGCCACCATCTGGCGGATGACGCGGTCGGCCTCCTCCTTCTTCCCCGCCTTGCCGAGCGAGAGGGCGAGCGGGTAGTAGAGGGCCGTCTCGTTCGGCCTGGCGGCCACCACTTCCGCGAGCAGCGAGGCGGCCCCGGCGTAGTCCTCCGTCATGAAGTAGCTCAGCCCCAACAACTGCTTGGCCTGGAGGTTGGCGGGACGGGCTTTCAAATCCCTTTCGAGGGGCGCGGCGGCCTCCTTGTACAACTCGGCCTTGAAGTAAGCCAGCCCCAGGTTGAAATCGAGCCCCTCGTGCCGCGGGTTCCAACGCGCGGCGGAGCCGAAGTGTTCCGCCGCCGCGCGGTAATCATTCCGCTCGGCCCGCAGCAGGCCGATGTTGTTGTGGGCCGCGGCGATCACCTTCTCGTAGAAGGCGGCCTCGCGCGCCAGCGCCTCGGCCGCACGCGCGTCCGGCGCGGCCGCCCCGGCGACCACCCCCGGCGACGAAACCAGTTCCGGGAACTTGCTCTGCTCGTCCGCCCCCGCCGCGCCGAGGAAGGCGCTCAACTTCTGGCCGTCGCGCTTGAAGGCTTGGGACTTGAGTTCGGCCGCGACCCGCAACTCCTGCTCGCCCTCCGCGGCGCGGCCCGCCTTCAGGAGCGACTGCCCGAGCCGGTAGTGCGCGTTCGCCACCTGAAAGTCGTTGTGTTCGAGCCGGGGGTTGTGGGCGATGGCCTTCCGGAGCACGGAGATGGCCTGTTCGTACTTGCCTAGATTCTGATACGCCTGCCCGAGATAGAAGTACGGGTCGGGGTTGTTCGGCTGGAGGCGCGAGGCCGTCTCCAGGAGCGGGACGGACTCCTCCCACTTGCCCTCGCTGGTGCGGATCACGCCGAGGTAATAGTTGGCGAAGTACTCCTCGGGGTTGGCGGCCAGCTCGGCCTGGAACTCTTTCACGGCGTCGGCGAGCGCGGCCGCCCCGTCCCTGAGCAGGTAGGTGAGGCCGAGGTGGTAGTGGACGCGCGGGAGGCGCGGGTCGAGCGCGGCGGCCTTCTTAAACTCCCCGACGGCCTCCGCCAGGAACCCCGTCTCGCGGTACGCCCGGCCGATGAGCACGCGGAGCTGCGGGCGGTCGCCGAGCCGCGCGACGAGGCGCTCGTAAATGCGCCTGGCCCCTTCGAACTGACGCCGCTTCAGGTAGGCGAGGCCGAGCGTGTAGGCCGCGTCGTAATCGTCCGGCTTCAACTCGACGGCCGCCTCAAGCTCGCGCGCGGCGTTGTCGAAGTCGCCCGCCATGAAAAAAGTCTTCCCCAGCATGTGGCGCGCGGGCGCGTTGCGCGGGTCGCGGGCGAGGGCGCGGCCGAGCGGCGCGCCGGCCTTCTGGTACTGCCCGGCGTGGAAGTAGGCAAGGGCGAGTTCGACGAGCACCTCCGGCGAGTCGGGCCGGAGGGCGGCCGCCGCCTCCAGGGCCGCGACCGCCCCGCGGTGGTTCGACTGCGCGTTGTAGGTTCTCCCGAGCGCGGGGTAGGCCGCGGCGAGGATGGCCGTGAACTCGGCCTCGGCCGCGGCGTGACGGCCGGCGCGATGGTGCGCCTCCGCCGCCTCGTAATGTTTCCGGAATGAATCGCCCTGGAAGGTGGTGAGCAGGAGCAGGACGAGGGCCGCGCTGAAATACATTGCTACCTTGACGAGCGGGTTGGACTCGACAAAAAACCTGGACGGAGGGCTGAGTTGAAACTTTCAGCCCTCCGTCCGGGTTTCAGTCTGACCGCACTATATCAGAAGTTGAGTTTCAGGCCGAACTGAATTTCGCGCGGCCCGCGCGTGGAGTTGGCCCGGCCGAAGCCCCCGTTGTTGAAGTTGTTCTCGATGCCGCCGCCGGCGACGCTGAGGTTGTGGGCGCGGAAGTTGACGAAGTTGAAGGCGTTGAACATCTCGGCGCGGAACTGGAGGCCGAAGCGCTCACGGATCCTCCAGTTCTTCGCCGCCGAGAAGTCTATGTTCTTGATGCCCGGCCCGCGGACGACGCCGCGCCCGAGACTGCCGAACGTCCCCGGGGCGGGTTGCCGGAAGGCCGCCGGGTTGATGATCTGGAGCGGGTCGTTGCCGTTGCTGTAAATCGGAACGCCCTCGACGAGGTCGGGCCGCTGGCTGCTCGCGCCGCCGAGGCCGGCCCGGTCGATGCCGGAGAAGATGTTGAGCGGCGTGCCGCTGTAGAAGGAGGCGATGGTGTTGAACTGCCAGTCGCCGAGGATTTTACTCCCGACCGTGCCGAGGTTGCGGAACGACGGCAGGACGTAGACGGCGTTGAAGATTAGGGAGTGACGCCGGTCGAGATCGGAGTCGCCCCGGTCGCGGTCGTAGTTGAAGACGTCGGTCGTCTGGCTGATGAACGACTGCGTCGGGACGTTGCTGATGGTGTGCGCCCAGGTGTAGGCCGTCTGGAAGGAGAGCCGGTCGGCGAAGCGCCGGTCGATCCAGACCTGGAGGGCGTGGTAGTTCGAGTCGCCCGTCGACTCGTCCCTCGTGAAGGAGTTGGTGACTCCGAACCTGCGCCACTCGGGGTGCGCCGCCACGTCCCCGCCCCCGGCGACTTCATCCTGGAACTGCGGGAGCACCTGGTTGTAGCTGCCGTTGATGAGCCGCCAGATGTGGAGGCCGTGGTTGCCGACGTAGGAGACCTCGGCCACCGTGTTCGGCATGATCTCGCGCGAGACGGTCAGGTTCCACTGCCAGCTCTCGGGCGGCTTGAAGTTGGGGTCGACCGTGTTGACGGTGCCGATGCCCGCCACCGAGTTCTGGAGGCCGGGGTTGATGGTGTCGAGGCTGCGGCAGTTCGGGCAGTCGGCCAGCGACACGGTGCCCGCCTGCCAGCCCGTATCGACGACCCGGTTCCACGGCGGGTTGTTCGCCATCCTGAGCAGCGAGGCGATCACGTTCGAGCGGCTGATGTAGCGGCCGAAGCCGAGGCGGACGGCCGTCTTGCCGTCGCCGTTGATGTCCCACGCCAGACCGAGGCGGGGCTGGAAGCCGGCCTTGTAGCTGTTGACCAGAGCGCGCGGCAGCCCGGCCGCCTCGGCCTGGTCGGCCCGGACGAAGCCGCTGGCGAGATTCACGCCGTCGAAGCGCTCCGGAATCCAGTTGGTCATCCGGTCGTCGTCGGCGAAGGCCGGCGGGAAGAAGGAGTAGCGCACGCCCAGCGTGAGCGTCAGGTTGTTACGCACCTTCCACGTGTCGTTGCCGTAGAATTCGAAGTCGCGCCAGCGGCCGAGCGTCATGTCCTGGCGCTCGAACTCGGTGTACTGCACGAGCGGCAGGTCTCTGAGCAGCAACTCGGCGATGGCGTTGCCCGTGCGCACGCCCGCCGACTGGATCGTGTAGAGGCCGCTGCCGCCGTTCGGCTGCTCGTCCTTGCGGTTGTGGCTGAAGAGGACGCCGAACTTGGTGCTGTGGTCGCCGAAGACCTTCGACAGGTCGTCCTTCCAGATGTAGAGGTCCTGGTGGTTCTCCCACGGGGCCTGGTGCCAGAGGGTCGGGTAGCCGCCGTCGCCCCAGCCGATGGTCGGGAAGCCGGTGCCCTCGACCTGCGGGAAGACGGTCGGGAAGGCGGAGGCGACCCGCTCGTTGAGTTCCGTCGAGGCGGGGTTGGTCGTGACAAAGATGTCGTTGCCGGCGCGCGAGAACTGGAACTCGTTAACGGCCGTCGAGCTGAGCGTGTTCGTCAGCTTGACGGCGAAGCTCCGGCTGGGCTGCTCCCAGTCCGAGGAGAGGGTCGGGAACGGGGTATCGCCCCAGAAGTTGCCCGCCGCTTGGCCGTGAATCCAGGTCTCGTTGATGTAGCGCACCATGAGGTTCATCTTGTCGGTGATGGTGATGTCACCGCGGATGAGATCCTGGCGCGTGTCGACCGGCTGGAGGGGGGTCGAAATCCAGTTCGTCCCCGTCGGGTCGGCTGGGTTATTGGGGAGCGGGAAGATGCCCATCAGCGCGAGGCCGACGGGGCTCAGGCGCTCCTGCGGAATCCGGTTGCCGGGGAACGGCTGACCGGTGAGCGGGTCGATGGGGATCGGGCCGGTGCGGATGGGGCCGCTGAAGTCGCCGACGCGCTCCTGTGCGGTCGGGACGCGCGCGGTGAGCGGCCCCGTGCCGCGCCGCTCGCGCCGCCACTCCTCCGACCAGAAGAAGAAGACCCTGTCCTTGACGATGGGGCCGTTGAAGTTGCCGCCGAAGTTGTTGTAGCGCAGCGGGGCGCGCGGGATCCGCGGCTCCCCGGGCTCCCCACCCGGGTCGTTCGGGCCGAAGTTGCCCGCCCGGTTCGAGAACCAGTCGTTGGCGTTGAGCTTGTCGTTGCGGAAGAACTCGAAGAGGGTGCCGTGGAACTCGTTGCTGCCGCCCTTCGTGACGAGGTTGATGACGGCGCCCTGCGCCTGGCCGTACTCGGCGCTGAAGCTGTTGCGCTCGACGCGGAACTCCTGGATGGAGTCAATGGACGGGAAGACGAGGAGCGTCGCGTTCGAGCCGACGTCCATGTTGTTGACGCCGTCCACCGTCCACATGTTCGCGTTCGACTGGTTGCCGTTGACCGAGACGTCGACGTGGGAGTCGAGCCCCGTCCCGCGGGTGGCGAAGGCGCCGCCCTCGTTCGGGGCCGAGAGGCCCGGCACCAGCGTCACCAGCGCGGCGTAGTTGCGCCCGTTCAGCGGCAGCTCCGTCACCTGCTTCTCGGCGATGAGGCTGCTCACCTTCCCGCTCTCGGTCTCGACGAGCGTCGCCGCGCCCGTCACCGTCACCGTCTCGCTGACGAGGCCGACTTCGAGCGTGATGTCGACGACCAGCCGGTCGTTGACGTGCAGCTCGATGCCCGGCGCGACCGTCCGCTTGAACCCCTGCGGGGCGACGCTCAGGCTGTAGCGGCCGACCGGGAGACTCGGGGCCGAGTACTCGCCGTCCTCGTCGGTCCTGACGGTGCGCGTCTGCCCCGTGGTCTCCTCCTCGATGACGACCTCGGCGCGAGGGACGGCGGCGCCCTGCGGGTCGCGCACGGTGCCGCTGATGGTGCCGACGGTGCTCGTCTGGGCGCGGACGCCGCCCGACAGGCCGAACCCCAGCAGGAGCAGCACGACGGCAAAGCCGAACTTCTTTTTCATGGTTTGGATCTCCTGGCGCATTCGGGCCGCTCGTCCCACCTCCGCATCGCCTCCGGCGGCCGGCCCCGTGGGAATGCCCAAAAAGAATCTCGAACAGGTTTGGAAAGCCTTAGACCTCGGCCAGCCCCCGGGTCGGGGGCCACTCTCGCGGTAGCAAATTTAAAGAACCCGAAGAACAGAAAAGCGCCCGGGCGGATTAGGACTTGAATACACTTTAAACCACTCTCGAACCATCCCGAAAGTTACTGTCAGTAAGATACGGTATACGTCCGGTTCGGCGGCAGATTCCCCGGGAACTCCCCACGTTACACGGCGGATGTAACCTCGTTACACCGCGCGGGGCCTGAAATTCGCGCCCCCCCACCACTCGCCCCGCCACAGTTGTTGAAAAGTAACGCGTGGGCTTATAATTCCGCTGCCGTCGCTCAGGCGACCTTCCGGCCTTCGTTGGACACCGAACAATAGTTGTCAGCTCGCGCTTGCTCGGAACGACGCCTCGCCGCGCCGTCCACACCCTCGGGCGTGCTCTTCCAGCTTCGTGGTCGAGACTATGGAATTAGGTAAGGAACAGAAACTTGAGCAGTTAGAGAAGGTTCTTCAGAGTCGCACGCTCCAGAACTCTGAAAGCCTCAAGGCGTTCCTGCGCTTCGTCGTCGAGAAGACGCTCGAAGACCAGGGCGCGCAGCTCAAGGAGTACACCATCGCGACCGAGGTCTTCGGCCGCAACAGCGACTACGACCCGCGCATTGACTCGGTCGTGCGCGTCCAGGCCGGGCGGCTGCGGACGAAGCTCCAGGAGTATTACACCACCGAGGGGAGGGGCGACCCCGTCATCATTGACCTCCCCAAAGGCCACTACCACCCGGTCTTCGTCTGCCCTCACCCGGCGTCCGCGCCGGAGATTTTCCCCGCCCCGGCGCGCCCCGCCGAGGCGGCCGCTTCGAACGGGCACAACGCCGCCACGGCCGGCGGCCACCCGCACGCCGAGGGCGCGAGGACGCAGCGGGGGGGCAGGG
>JALZHT010000843.1 GCA_030860645.1 Acidobacteriota bacterium | reverse complement strand
ACGCCGGGGACGTAGAACGGGTAGCCCTGGAAGGCGGCCGTCGGCATCGGCGGCATCGCGAGGGTCGGGACGGGCACGACGGCCGGGATCGGCGTGCCGGCCGCGATCTCGCCGTCGGGCAGCTTGCGCGCCGCCGCGGTCGGGCGGCCGTCGGGGCCGATCTCGGTGCCGGCCTCGAACACGTCGTGCGCGCGCCACAGCTCCCACATCCCCTGCGCGAAGTGCGAGTAGAAGTGGCAGTGGAAGATGGAGTCGCCCGGCGTCTTGTTGCGGTTGCCGGTGCCGCCGTGCGCGATCTCGGTGGTGAAGGAGTAGCCGGGGCCGAACGCCTGGCTATCGAGGTACGAAGAGTTGTCGTCGTCGGGGGTGTTCAGCCACTGGTGCGCGTGCAGGTGATGGATGTGGTGCTCTTTGGGGCCGGCGTGCACGACCCGCATCTTGACGTGGTCGTTCAGGTACGAGTGGTGCACGTTCGACGGGTCGCCCGGGTAGAGAACCTTGGTCGCCTTCGGGGCGCCGGGAATCTTTTGGCCGTTGGAGTCAATCTGCGCGGTGGCCGGCACGTCAACGAGCTGGGCCGGGTCGCCGATTGTCCAGGAGGAGAGGAAGAAGTCCTCGTATTTGCACTCTGTGCAGTTCGCCATCGGGCCGACGCCGAGGCGGTTGGCGAGGATTTCCGAGCCGATGCCCGCCACGCCGTAGTTGATGGCGAAGCCGTCCTTGACCGAGTAGAGCGTGTGGCCGAGGACGGGGTCTTCGTAGAACTTGTTGAAAGCCTGGATGGCCTTGATCTCGTCGTGGTAGATGACGGTGAACTCGCGGAACGGCTGCTCGCGGTCGGGCGAGACCTTGACCTGCGGGTAAGTGCCGGCCGGGAAGCGGCCGCGGCCCGGCCCGGTGATGATGGCGTTCAGGTCGCCGTGGACGATCTCGCCGCCCGCGCCGAGAATCTTCAGCACGGGCTGGCCGGCGCGCGGGTGGCCGGCCGGGTAGGCGGCGTCGTAGTCGAGGACGGGCTGGCCGCCCGGCGTCTGCTGCGGCGTCCCGTCGGCGTTCTTCTTCGTCGCGTGCTTCAGCTCCTCGGCCGTCACCTGCGAGCGATACCACTCGGCGCCCTTCGGCTCGACGTTGACCGAGCCGAAGAGGCCCATCGTGATCTGGCCGCCGTCGCCCTCGCCGCCGGTCGTGGCCGCCGTCGAGTAGAAGAGGTGGTTGCCCTCGCGCTCGGCGTAGTAGGTGTAGGTGGCCGAGCCGCCCGGCGCGACGAGGCTGCCGATGGGCGCGATGTCGCCGACGTTCGAGCCGTCGGAGGCGATGGAGCCGACGAGCTGGAGGCCCATCACGTGGACGGAGGCCGTGCGCGTCGCGGGCCCGTTGTTGGCGGCGAACGAGTTCACGTCCTCCGGGTTCTGCGCCAGCAGGTTCGTGAAGTTAATCTGGAGGCAGTCGCCCGCGTTCATGCGGAGCGTCAAAGGGCGCGGGCGCTTGTCGGCGCGCAGCCGCACGTTGCCGGCGGCGAGGCCCTTCGAGGCGTCAATCGCTACCACGTCGCGCTTGAGCGCGAAGACCTGCCCGGCGGGGTTGATGGCGCCGAGGCGGTTGTAGGTGATGACCTGGTCGAGCGCGACCACGTCGGCCTTCACCGTGCGCTCACAGTTGGGCGCGGCGGGCGTCGGGGTCGGCGTCGCTGTTTGCGCCGAGGCGCGCGCGGCCCCGGCGATCACGAAGAGCGCGACCGCGCAGAGGCCGGCGAGCGCCCGGCAGTTCCGCAAAGTATGTTTTGCTTTCATCTTTATCACTCTCAAGAAGCTTGTCCGAGCCACTTAACCTTAGGGAGTTGAGGCCGGAAATCTCACGGAGGCCGCGGCGTCGCCGCCGAGGCGCACGTCTCCCACCCCGGCGCGCGGCCGGTTCTCTCGAAGACGAAATCTTTGTGCTACCGGGAAGGCCCTGGCCGACTGAACGAAGGCCGGGCCGCATAAGGCGGGCGCGGGTCGCGCGCCCGTGCCGCGCGACCTCCCATTGCTGGGTGGCGCGGCTTCATCGTGGGCTTCATCAAAAAATCCTCACGGCACGTCGGCGCTCCACGCGCCCGTCGTGGCCCTTCGACACAGACGGCGCGGCGCATCAACAAATTGCCGTGAGGAGATTAACTGTTCTGCCACGACGGGAGAGCAAGCCCCGTGCCCCCCGGCTACCCTGTCATCGGCCCGCATTATCCCCGCAAGGTAAACGCAATCTTGCCGGCGGCCCGCGCCCCGCCCGGGCCGCCGCCCCGGCGCG
>JALZHT010000172.1 GCA_030860645.1 Acidobacteriota bacterium | reverse complement strand
CGTGGGGCGCGTGCTGCGCATCGCGCTGCTGCACGACTTGCAGGAGACGCGGACGGGCGACATGCCGCGCACCGTCGCCGACTACTACGGCGCGGAGGCGCGCCGCCTGGCCGAGCGCGCCGCCTTCGACGACGTGATGCGCCCGCTCGGCGCGGGCCGCGCCGGGGCCTACGCCGAGCTGCACGAAGATTACGAGGCCCGCGCGAGCCTGGAGGCGCGGCTCGTGAAGGCGGCCGACGTGATTGACCTGCTCGCGCAGGCCCTTGTGTTCGAGCGGGCCGGCGCGCGCGGCCTCGACGAGTTCTGGGAGGGCGCGGCCGAGCGCGACTTCGGCCTCGAAGGCGCGGCCCGCGAGGTCGTCGCCGACGCGCTCGCCTCGCTCGCCCGCGAGAGGGAGGGGAAATAAGTTTCGAGTTGCGGGTTTCGAGGTTCGAGTTAAAAGCAGGCTCGAAACTCGAAACTCGAAACTCGAAACCCGAAACTTTTTTATGATCGAGTGGCTGTCGCAGCATTTGGAGGCGTGGGGGCTGACGTGGGGGCAGGTGCTGGTCGGGGCGTTGATCTCGGTCGTCACCTTCGTGGTCAGCATCCTGGTGGTGACGTTCGTGCTGGTCAGGCTGCCGGCCAACTACTTCCACTCGTCGCACGACCGCGAGTTTTTGACCGACCGCCACCCGGTGCTGCGCCTCGTGGGGATGTTCCTGAAGAACCTGCTGGGGCTGGTGCTGGTCGGCTTCGGCATCGTGATGTCTTTGCCGGGCGTCCCCGGGCAGGGCGTCCTCACCATCCTGCTCGGCATCATGCTGCTCGACTTCCCCGGCAAGCGCGCGCTGGAGATCAAGCTCGTCAGCCGCCCCACAGTCTTCCACGCCATCAACCACCTGCGCGCGCGCTTCAGCCGGCCGCCGCTGCTGCTCGACCAAAAGCCGTGAATCGTGAACCGTCAATCGTCAATCGTGGTTGGGCCTTAACGGGCCTTGAGCTTTAACCTCTCACGCCGGGGGAGAGAACATCTTTTCGATTGACGATTCACGATTCACGGCTTTTCCCCCTTTGTTGACAAGGCCGGAAGGCGTTTGTTAGCTTGCCTTGATTGATTTACCGAAACTTTCAGGGCCGGGACGAGTCGCGCGCGGTCGCCGTTCTCCGTTGATGTTCACGTCGAATCACCCCCAAAGTGTGTCGTCCTTGCGGCTGGCGCTGGCGCTGGCCGTCGTCTTGCTCTCGGCGGGCTGCGGCGTCTTCCGGGCGAGCCGGAAGATCAGCGTGCCGCAGCCGCTCACGCCGCTGGTCGAGGCCGACACGGCGCGGCTGCTCGCCGAGATCAACCGGCTCGCCGAGGTGCGCTCGCTCCACGGCCGCGTCGACATCCAGTTCCTCGACACGAGCTTCGCCGAGTGCGGCATCGCCGAGAAGTACCGGACGGCCGACGGCCGCCTCATCGTGCAGCGGCCCGGCCAGATTTACCTGCTCATCCAGGCCCCGCTGATCGGCACGAAGATCGCCGAGATGAGTTCGAACGGCGAGCGGTTCTGGGCGGCCGTCTACCAGGGCGACGAGAAGTACCGGCGCTTCGTGACGGGCACGAACCGCGCCGTGTACGAGAAGCTCGAAGCCAACGGCCAGTCGCCCGACTGCCGCGCGAACGGGGCGCGGCGCGAGGCCGCCATGCAGCGCGCCACCGTCAGCGCGCTCTCCAGCTTGCGCCCGCAGCACTTCACCGACGCCCTGCTCGTGCCGGGCGTGGCCCCCGAAGGCTCGAACCTGCTCTACGCCGTGGCCGAGACGTTCGAGGAGGAGCCGGACACGCGGGCGGGCGCGCAGAGGGACGCGCGCGTCGTGCGCGGCTACTACGTGCTGTCGGAACTGGAGCCGCAGGGGCCGAACCGCGCGCGCGTGCTGCGCCGCTTCTGGTTCGACCGCGTCGGCGCGCTCCGCCTGGCGCGCGTCCAGACCTACAACGACCGCGGGCAGCTCGTGACGGACGTGGTCTTCAGCAACCCCCAGAACTTCGGCGCGGGCGCGGCCGCGCGCCGGCTCCCGGCGCAGATCGAGCTGACGCGGCCGCAGGATCGCTACTCGATCCGCGTCGCCTTCCAGGAGCCGGCCGCCGTCGAAGTGGACACCCCGCGCGACGCCGAAATCTTCGCCCTCCAGAACACTTCGAATCTGCCCGAAGTAGATTTGGACGCAATGAAAAAATAGGTGCTGGGTTTTAGGTGCTGGGAAGACAAGCTGATTTACCCAGCACCTAGCACCCGGCACCCAGAACCCTTTTTATGGACAGTCTCGTCACAGCCAACGTGCGCCAGCGCCCGG
Source organism: Acidobacteriota bacterium (assembly GCA_030860645.1). Taxonomy (GTDB): domain Bacteria; phylum Acidobacteriota; class Blastocatellia; order Pyrinomonadales; family Pyrinomonadaceae; genus QHXN01. The sequence continues at coordinate 4,174 of JALZHT010000172.1, read as the reverse complement.
TGCGGGCCGTCGTGAGCGCGGCCGGCGTCGCGCTCGGCGTCTGCCTGGTGATGCTGTTCACGGGGCTGGCGCGCGGGCTGTCGGAGGACTTGCAGCGCCGCTCGCAGAACCTGCGCGCCGAGATCATCTTCACCCGCTCGGGCGGCACCGAGTTGATGAGTTCGACGGCGAACCTGCCCGTCCAGTACGCCGAGGAGCTGCGCCGCATCGAGGGCGTCGAGATGGCCGTCCCCGCCATCCGCTACGTCTCGCAGGGCGGCAAGGGCTTCGGCTTCGAGCAGGTCGAGGGCGTGGACTGGAACGAGTTCGCCGCGATGAACGGGATGCGGCTCGTCGAGGGCCGCGCGCCCGCGGCGGCCGACGAAGTAATCATTGACGAGACGAAGGCCGGGAACAACAACCTCGGGGTCGGCAGCACGATTAATCTTTTCGGCAACCAGCCCTACACCGTGACCGGCGTCTACACGCCCGAGGCCGGGCCGCGCGTCAAGATGTCCCTGGCCGCGATGCAGGACGCGCTGGAGTCGCCGGGCAAGGCGACGTGGATTTACGTCAAGGTCACAGACCCGGCGCGGGCGGTCGAGACGGCGCGGGCGATTGACGAGGCGCTGCCCGGCAACAAGCTCCAGCTCACGCGTGACATCATCACGAACATCGAGAAGAGCATCCCCTACCTCGGCGTCTTCCTCCGCACGCTCGTCGTGCTCTCGGCCGTCGTGAGCGCGCTCGTCGTGATGCTGGCGATGTACACGACCATCACGGAGCGGACGCGCGAGATCGGCATCCTGAAGGCGCTCGGCGCGTCGCGCGGCTACATCGTCGGCGAGATCGAGAAGGAGGCGCTGCTCATCAGCCTCGCCGGCCTCGCCGCCGGCTTCGCCGCCTCGTTCCTCGCCGGCTACCTGATCCGCCGGGCCTACGGCCTCCCGTTCGAGTACACCTGGGCCTGGGGCCTGACGGCCGCGCTCATCGGGCTGCTGGGCGGCGCCCTCGGCGCGCTCTACCCGGCCGCGCGCGCCGCGAATTTAGACCCGGTGAACGCGCTGGCTTACGAATGAAAAGCCGTGAATCGTGAATCGTCAATCGTGAAGACGCGTTGAGCGCCGCCGCGGCTTGGACTCGTCAAATTGGAGAGGCGCTGGTTCTGACGATTGACGATTCACGATTCACGATTGACGGCCGATGAGAAAAATTTTAGTCGCGGAGAATTTAGAGAAGGTCTACCGGGTGGGGACGGTGGACGTGCCGGCGCTGCGCGGCGTGTCGCTGGAGGTCGAGGAGGGCGACTTCCTGGCGATCATGGGGCCTTCCGGGTGCGGCAAGTCGACGATGCTGCACCTGCTCGGCGGGCTGCTCACGCCGACGAGCGGGCGCATCATCATTGACGACGAAGACCTCACGGCCGCCACGGACGCCCGCCGCACCGACATCCGGCGGCGCAAGATCGGCTTCGTCTTCCAGCGCTTCAACCTCTTCCCGACGCTCACGGCCGAGGGCAATCTGAAGCTGGCCGAGCGCATCCACGGGGCCGCCAAGCAGGGCGACCCCACGCGCCGCCGCGAAATCCTCCGCCTGCTCCAGCTCGAAGACAAGATGCACCACAAGCCGCTGGAACTCTCCGGCGGCGAGCAGCAGCGCGTCGCCCTGGCCCGCGCCGTCGTCAACCAGCCCGCCCTCATCCTCGCCGACGAGCCGACCGGCAACCTCGACACCGAGAACTCGGCCATCGTCCTGAACATGTTCCAGGAGATGAACTACCGCTTCAACCAGACCATCATCATGATCACCCACAACCCGGAGGCCGCCGCCATGTGCCGCCGCATCATCCACATGCGCGACGGCCAAATCATTGAACCCGCCGCCCGTGTACAGATATAATGCAGGTGTCAGGGCCGGAATATTCAGACTGACATCCGGCATCTAAAATCTGACATCTGTCGTCATGTTCTGGCGCGTCTTCAAAAGCATCGCCTTCTGGTCGTACGGCCGCACGACGTGGCAGTACGACGTGCTCTGCGTCCTGATCCTCGCCTTTATCTTCCTGACGCCGAAAACTTGGTTCGAGAGGGGTAAACTCGCCTGCGCCCCGGCGCATCAAAATGGCCTCGGAGCGGCCCGGAAGTTGCTCATTCGTGCGACAGGCTCCGCCCCCGACGAGCCGGACGCCCATGACATCGAGCGCTGCGCCCGCGCCGTCACCCAGCGGCCGGATTTAAGGGTCAAGGGGTGGCGCGAACTGCGCAGCACGGACGGCCGGACGGTCGGCTACGAGGTTGACATCGAGTAATCATTCAATCAAAATCGCTCGGTTTTACGAACCGGGCGGGAGTCTCCCAAAGTTTTTCGTAAGGAGTCAGCATGAAGAGAGTTACCACGCTTTCCCTGGTCGGGTTGATGTTCGTCACCGCGCTCGCCTCCGTCCCCCGCAACGCGCAGGCGCAAGGCCCCGGCCTCGTCAGTTCCATCCTCAACCGCATGGACCGCAACCGCCGCGAGTTGCAGAGCCTCCGCTCGGGCGTGGTCATGCAGAAGTACAACGCGCAGATCCGCAACGAGGAGATGTACGAGGGCGACCTCCAGTACGTGGCCGGCACGGGCGCGAACGTGAAGCTGCGCGTCGACTGGGTGCGCCCGGCGCGCGAGCACCTCGCCGTCGCCGGCGGGCAGTACACGCTCTTCCGCCCGCGCCTCAACATGGCCTACCAGGGCAGCACGAAGAGCGCGGGCAAGAACACGAAGGTCAACAACGTCCTCGGCTTCGGCCTCAACATCACGGGCGCGCAGCTCAAGAGCAAGTTCGACATCGAGCTGGTCGGGGACGGCGTCCTCTACGGCAACCTGCACGTCACCCAGCTCAAGCTGACGCCGCGCGGCGGCGCGGGCTACAAGTTCGCGGAGATTTGGGTCGACGGGTCGGGGATGCCCGTGCAGACGCGCGTCGTCGAGCGCAACGGCGACTTCACGACCGTCCGGCTGGTCAACTTCCAGAAGAACGCGCGGGTCGACTCGTCGGCCTTCTCGCTCAACCTCGGCCCCGGCGTCAAGATCGTCAAGGGTTAAGGCGCCACCAACAGGGCGCACTGTCGCGGAGGGTTCTGGCGCGTCCGTGCCGTCAGAACCCTTCGGCGTTTCCGGCCCGCTTTAGTCAAGCGGCGGCCCGGCCCCGGCGGCTTGCTTCGCCGCCGCTCTTTGCGTATTGTCTAGCGGACTTCCCCGAAGTTTCGCGGCGCGCACGTCCCCGAGCTTTCCCGCGGCGCGCCCGGCCCGAACGACACAGCTCGATGAAGAGAAGCACGCACCTCAAGTTAAAGCTGCGCGAGGCGAAGTTCATCACGCGCGCCCTGCTCTCGACCGGCCACCCCGTGCTGGCGCACGTCATCCCGATGCGCCGCTGCAACCTCGCCTGCACCTACTGCAACGAGTTCGACAAGACCTCCGACCCCGTCCCGGCCGAAGAGATGAGGCGGCGGCTCGACAAGCTGGCCGACCTCGGCACCTCGGTCATCACCATCTCGGGCGGCGAGCCTCTGATGCACCCCGACCTCGACGAGATCATCGCCCACATCCGCCGGCGCGGGATGCTCGCGGGCCTCATCTCGAACGGCTACTACATGACGCCGGAGCGCATCCAGGGCCTCAACCGCGCCGGCCTCCAGTACCTCCAGATCAGCATCGACAACGTCGAGCCGGACGAGGTCTCGAAGAAGAGCCTCAAGAACCTCGACCGCAAGCTCCAGAGCCTCGCCGCCCACTCCGACTTCCACGTCAACATCAACTCCGTCATCGGCGGCGGCATCAAGAACCCGGAGGACGCGCTCGTCATCGCGCGGCGCGCCCGGGAGTTGGGATTCTCCACCACGGTCGGCGTCATCCACGACGGGCACGGCATCCTCAAGCCTCTGGCCGAGCGCGAGCGCAAGGTCTACGACGAGCTGAAGCGGCTCTCGAAGAGCGAGTACGCGCGCCTCGGCTGGTTCCAGGATAACCTCGCCGCGGGCAAGCCGAACGACTGGCGCTGCCGCGCCGGCGCGCGCTACCTCTACATCTGCGAGGACGGCCTCGTCCACCACTGCTCGCAGCAGCGCGGCATCCCGGGCATCCCGCTCGCCGCCTACACGATGAAGGACTTCGAGCGCGAGTACCACGCCGAGAAGTGGTGCGCGCCGCTCTGCAC
>JALZHT010000171.1 GCA_030860645.1 Acidobacteriota bacterium | reverse complement strand
AGACAGACGACGGCGACGACGGCGACGCGAACGGGCTGCGCCCGCGGCGCGCGCGGGGGAGGCGTCGCCAGCGGTTGGACTTGCGCGGGCGCGTGGGTCTGGTCGTCGAACAGGGGCGGGGGCGGGGCCACCAGCGTCACCTCCTCATCCGCGGGGCCGCCCGGCTGCTGGAAGGTGTGCCGCTGGAGCGCCTGCCAGACCTCCTTGATCGTGCCGGGGCTCCCCGTCAGTGAGAGCAGGCCGCCGGGGAAGCGGATGTCGAGCCTCCCGCGCCTGGAGACGAGTCCCTCCTCCGAGTACTGCATCAAACCCAGCCCGGCCAGCGGCTCGGCGATGACGCGCTCGCGGCGCGCGAGCCGCCCCGTGACGGCGTGGAGCACGAGCCTCTCGCCGGTGAGGAGGAGCGCGAAGGGCGTCCTCCGGTAGTAGACCTCGCCCGGCGACTCGTAGAGGACGGCCTCGCCGGGCAATAAGAACTGCGCCAGGGTCAAAACACATCTCCCGAAATTGAACTAGGGGGATGGCGTCCATGATACCGCCCGGCGGCGGCGAACCGGAAACGGGCGTGCGACAAAAACATTTCGATTTGCCGCCGGCCGCGGCGAGTTCCCTTCGTCGCCCCTCACCTCTCCCCGAGACGCCTCCTGAAGGAAGGGACGGCGAGGGCGAGGAGGAGGAGCGCCGGCAGGAACACGAGCGGCGCGTCAATCAGCCAGTGCGTGTGCGGCAGGTAGCCCGTCAGAATCTCGTAGAGGTGGACGAGGGCGTGCCCGCCGAAGAAGAGCGTCAGCCCGAGGTGGACGGGGCGGCTGCGTCCGAGGTTCAGGGCGCACCAGCCGAAGCCGAGCGCGGCGACGAGGTAGGCGAGGCCGATGTCGCGGACGAAGTGCGGGTTGAACCGGCCCGTGTGCGGGATGGCCGCCGGGAAGTCCGTGTACCAGGAGAGGGGGGAGACGATCATCCACGCGCCGTTGAGGAGCGTGCAGAGGCAGGCGACCAGATAGATGAGCTTGAGCACGGCTCTCTCCTTCGCTCAAGGGCGCGCGGCCCCCTTCGCGTTCATGTGCTCCACGGCGCGGTCGATCTGCTCGGGGCCGCCGAGGAGGACGAGCACGTCGTCGGCCTGAAGTTCGAGCTGCGGCCCCGGGTTGATCTCCGTCCGGCCCTCGCGCACGACCGCGATGATCGTCACGCCCGTCTTCGTCCGCAGCCCCAGCTCGCCGATGGTCTTGCCCGCGGCGGGGGAGTTCGGCTCGACGAGCAGCGTCTCGGTCGAGGCCCCGGCGAGCGCGTCGGCGACCTCGCTCGCCCCGACGAGCGGCAGCGACGGCGAGCGCAACATCTGGTAGCCCTCGCTGCGCACCTCGCCGACCTGGCGGAGGATTTCGTGGCGCGCGATGCCGTACTCGCGGAGCACGCGCGAGAAGATTTCGATGCTCGTCTCGAACTCCTCGGGGATCACGTCGTTCGCGCCGAGCGCGAGCAGGTCGTGGAGTTCCGACATGTAGCGCGTGCGCACGATGAGGTGGATGTCCGGGTTCAACTGCCGCGCGAGCCACGCGGTGTGGCGCGTCGCGACCGGGTCGGAGATGGCGATGACGAGGATGCGCGCCTGCTCGGTGCGGACGTGGTGCAGCACCTCGCGCCGCGTCGCGTCGCCGTAGATGATTCTCTCGCCCCGCGAGCCGGCGTCGCGCACCGCCTCGGCGTTCAGCTCCAGCACGACGTAAGGGACGCGCACCCTCCGGAGCACCCGCGCGAGGTTGCGCCCGTTCAGCCCGTAGCCGACGATCACGACGTGCCCCCGCAGGTCGCTCTCCTCCGGCCGGAAGCCCTCGACCGTCGGCTCGAAAAGCGACCCCGGCGAGAAGAAGGACTGCACGGCGTAGCCGAGCCGCGGCGCGGCCTTGATGAGGAACGGCGCGGCGATCATCGAGAGGATCGAGGCGGCCAGGAAGCGCTGGTAGTCGGCCCCCGGCAACAGCCCCCCGGCGACCCCCGCCTTCGCCAGGATGAAGGAGAACTCGCCGACCTGCGCGAGCCCCACCGCGGCCATCGCCGAGACGCGCAGCGAGTAGCCGAGGAGCCTCACGGCCGCGAGCGCGATGAGCGCCTTGCCGGCGACGAGCGCGCCCACCCAGGCGAGCACCGTCGGGAGGTCGGCGGCCAGCGCGCTCACGGAGAGCAGCATCCCGATGGAGATGAAGAAGACGCTGTTGAAAACGTCGCGGAACGGGAGGATGTCGGCGACGATCTGGTGGCTGTACTCGGACTCGGACAAAACCATCCCGGCGATGAACGCGCCGAGCGCGAGCGAGAGGCCGAACTGCGACGTGAGCCACGACGTGCCGAGGCTGAGGAGCACGACCGAGATGATGAAGACCTCGGGGCTGCGCAGAGAGACGATCTGGTAGAGCAGGTAGGGGACGACCTTGCGGGCCGCGAGGATGATGCCGGCGATGGCCGCCGCCGCCGCGCCCAGTCTCAGGACGACGCTCGCCGCCGAGACGCCCTCGCCGCCACCGCCGAGGACGGGGACTAAGAGCATCATCGGCACGATGCTCAAGTCCTGGAAGAGCAGGACGCCGACGCCGGCCCTCCCGTGCGGCGCGTCGATCTCGGCCCGCTCGACGTAGCTCTTGAGCACGATGGCCGTCGAGGAGAGCGCGAAGAGGAAGCCGAAGAAGAGCGACTGGCCGAACGGGCGGCCGAGGAGGTTGGCGAGCGCGGCGACGAGCGCCACGGTGAGGACGACCTGCGTCCCGCCGCCGACGAGCACCAGCCGCCTCATCTCCAGGATGCGGCGCAGCGAGAACTCCAGCCCGATGGTGAAGAGCAGGAGGACGACGCCGATCTCGGCGAGGAAATCTATGGCCTCGGCCTCGCGGATCAGCCCCAGCCCGTAGGGGCCGATGACGACGCCCGTGATCATGAAGCCGACGATGGTCGGCAGGCGCAGCCGGTTGAAGAGGAACGCGATGGGGACGGAGGCGAGCAGCAGGAGCAGCAGCTCTTCGAAGAGGGGGAGAGTGTGCGGCATCAATCAGCTCCGGGAAGAAAGTGTCGGGGCGGGATTCGCGTCCGGCCCTCAGAGCAGCAGTGTCTCGACGCGGTGCGCGTGCACCATCTCTTCGCAGGGCGACCACGAGAAGACCGTGAAGCGCCCGTCCTGCGACGCCACCAGCGCGACCGCGTCGTGCTGATCCTGCACGAACTGCGCGGCCGACAGGTGGCGCGTCCCGCCGATCTCCGTGGGGTGGACGACCGCGGCCGCGCCGCCGACGACCGGCTCGGTCACGGTGATCCGCTCGACCTGCGCGCTGCCCTCGCGCCGCACGATCTTCGCGCCGAACGCGAGCAGCTCGTAGCGGTCGCCGATGACGACCGCCCCGTCGACGGCCGTCAGCCCCGCGACCGCCTCGACCGCGTCCATGAGTGCCTCCTGCCATATCTGCTGCGACCGCTCCTCCGCGTCGCGCCGCATCAGCTCGGCCAACTCGGAGAAGGGGGGCACGACCGCGTAGGGGACGGGCCAGACGATGGACCCGCGCCACCCCTCGGAGCCGCTGGGCACGACGAGCAGCGAGCCGCCGCGACCGTGCGCGCGCATCGAGGCGGCCAGTTGCACGAGCACGCTCGACGAGTCGTCGGCGGCGGCGGTGGCGGGCGCGCCGAAGCCGAGCAGCGACGTGAGCAGGGTCGGGCAGTCGGGGAGGCTCGCGCCCTCCTCGTCCACGATCTTGATCTGGTCGCCCTTGAGCACGGCGACGTTGACGAACTTGCCGGCCTCCTTGACGGGCGGGTGCTTGACGACGAGCAGCCCCGGCTCGATGACCTCCAGCACGAAGCAGAGCCGCGGGATGGTGCGCGTCGTCCCCCAGACGTACAAGTCCGCCTCGCCGTCGCGCCAGACGCCGAGGTGGATGCCGGGGCGCTCGACGGCCGGGGCGACCCGCGCGAGCGCGGCGGCCGTGAGCGGGAGCCGCCGCCCGAACATAAGCGGCTGGCCGCCCTGCCCGGGCGGGAGCCAGGCGAGCGAGATTTTCGGGGAGAAGCCCTCCTCGCGCCGGAGGCTCGCCCAGAAGGCGGCGTCTATCACGGACTCGATGGCGCGGTCGTCAGGCTCCGCCGCCAACCCCCCCCGCCCCTTCGCGCGCGCCGCGGCGAAACGGCGCGCGAAGTGCTCCCGCACGGTGGCGGCGACCGTCCGGGCCGCCGGGTATGCCGGGCCTGTCATCATTCGCTGACCTCGATCAGTTCAGTCTGCCGGAGGATTATAAGCTATGGCGGGTAGATTCTCTCGGCGGGGCGAAGCGGAGTCAATAAGGCGCGACGGTGGTTGAAGATTGTAGGGGCGGGGCTTGTCCCTGCCCGCTCGACTCACGAAGAAATTCAAAGGGATGGACAGGATAAAGATTCAATTCCTTATCCTGTCCATCCCTGTTGATTTGTTTCGTCTGCCGAGCGGGCAGGGACAAGCCCTGCCCCTACAGTCCTCACCAACGCCAGAGGCTTCGTGAGGACGTTTCTCACTTCGAGCCGGCTTCGCGCTCCAGCACGATGTCGAAGACCGCGGCCTCGAAGTGCTTGCCGTTCGCCTCGCGCCTTTCGACCGTGACCGCCAGCTCGGGCCGGAACATCCCGTCAATCTTCCGCTTGGGGTCGTCGTGAAAGTGTAGCTCGGTGACGAGCTGCTTGTAGCCGGGGCCGGACGCGATGAGGTGGAAGTGCGCGCACCGCCAGAAGTCCGGGGAGCCGGCCGGGTTGGGCTGGTAGGGGACGGGGCGGACGGATTCGAATTCATAATAGCCGGCCTCGTTCGTCACGAGGCGGCCGCGGTTTTTGAAATCGCCGTCGCCCGCCGAGTAGCGGCCTTGATGGTCAACGTGCCACACGTCGAGCACCACTCCCGCGAGCGGCCGCTTCGTGTCGAAGGCCCACACGCGGCCCGTCATCACGAACGGGGTGCCCGGCTCGAACGGCGGGCTGAGCTTGGCGCGGAAGGGCGCGCCCTGTTTGTACCACGGCCCGAAAGGCATCGCGGCCGTCTTCTTCAACTCGCCCGCCGCGGCCGCGGCCCCCTGCGCCGGCGCGCCCATCTGGACGAGGACGCGGCCCGCCTCCTCGTCGCGGGGACTCGGCGGGGTGGGGGGCGCGTCCGCTCTCAAGACCAGGCCCGCGGCCCCGGCCGCGGCCAGCCCCAGGCCCGTCCGTCGAAGAAAGTTACGTCGTTGCTCGTCAACCATATTGAGACCTCTGATTCATAGTTACCGCCCGCGCCGTTCAGGCCGGCGCTCGACGTGTATGAAATCGTTAGACACCCCGCGCGCGGCTTTTCTTTCAGATTTGAATCAACGCCCGGGCCGTTCGACCGCGTCGCGCGCCGCCCGCAGGTAGACGGGGCGTGGGTTGAGCGCGTACTCGCGCGGGCGAGCCTCCGTGAGCTTGATGGCGTGCTCGTCCTGCGAGGCGACGGCGCGGTCAATGAGGCCGGCGCGCCCCGTCTCCTGCGCCCGACGGTGAGACAGTTCGCCGTGCAAATTTATTGTAAAAACATCTGTCTCAGCGCCCGCCCCCGGCCCGCGCCGTCGTATCTCACATTTTGAAAGAACGCCGCCGCGGAGGTTGTCTAAGGTTTCAGTGAAAGCAGTGACCCAGCCCTTCACCCCCGGAGAGGACAGGACGGATGAGGAGTTGGTGGGGCTTGTGCTCGCCGACCACCGCGAGGTGTTCGCGCGCCTCTACGAGCGTTACTACTCGCGCACGTACCGCCTCGCCTACGCCATGACCGGGCGGCGCGAGGCGGCCGAGGACTTGACGCAGGAGGTCTTCATCAGGGCTTACCAGAGGCTCGGCCAGTTCCGCGGGCAGTCGAGTTTCTCCACCTGGTTCTACCGCCTGACCGTGAACCACTGCGTGAACTACCGCCGCCACGAGCGGCGGACGCAGGGGAGGGAGCTGTACGCGGCCGGTGATTACCGCCCGCACGGGGTCGGCGGCCGGGCCGAGGCCGACTTCTTTCAGCAGCAGGTGCAGGGTCAGATTCACAGGGCGCTCCTCAGTCTGAAACCCGAACTGCGGATGGTCGTGATTTTGAAAGACGTGGAAGGTCTCAGGTACGAGGAGATCGCGGAGCGCATGAACTGCTCGGCGGGAACCGTGGGCACGTGGCTCAACCGCGCGCGCAAACTGCTGGCGCGTAAGCTGGAGCATTTGAAGGGGCCATCTTATGAGTTTTAAAGGCGTCACGCGGCTGTTCGGCCTGAACGGCGCGGGCCACTGCCGGCCCCTGCTCTCGCCCTACCTCGACCGGGAACTGGACGAGCGGGGGCGCGCCCGCGTCGAGGCCCACCTCGTGCGCTGCGCCGCCTGCCGCGCCGAATGTGAAGAACTGCGCGCCGCCGCGGCCGTCGCCTCGCGGCTGCGACTCCCCGACGCGGTGCCCACGGCCTTCCCCCTCTGGCTGAAGCAGCAGGCCCCGGCCGCGGGGGCCCCGCC
>JALZHT010000170.1 GCA_030860645.1 Acidobacteriota bacterium | reverse complement strand
GAGCAGGAGCGCGAGCTGCGCGCCCAACTCTTCGGCGCGGGCGCGGGACGCGGCGTGTTCGGCGACGAGTTCCTCGTGGCGCGCGAGCTGCGCCTCGGCCCCGCTGATGCGGCCGCGCGCCTCGGCGATGCGCTCGTTGATGAGGCCCGTGGTGTCGCGCAGGCGCTCGGCCGACTCGCGGTACTCCTCGACCTTGAGCAGCCGGTCGAAAGCCTTCTTGCGGTCGGTGGGCGTTTGCAGGAAGTCGGTCGTGAACAGCCCCTGCGGGACGCCGATGGCGGAGCGGAAGAGCGCCTTGAGGTCGGTGCCCGGCTCGATGCCGAGGTGCTGGTCGAGCCACTTGCGCACGTCGGCCTTGCCCTGCTGGAGCTTGACGCGGAGTTCGGGGTCGTAGACGTAGTAGCCGGTGCCGGTGTCGCGGTAGACGGTGTAGAGCCGCTCGTCGAGGTCGCTCTGGAAGGTGACACGCACGCTGCCGCGCTTCGCGCCGCGGCGGAGGAAGTCCTCCTTGCTGTAGTCGAGCACGTCGAAGAGCGCCCACGCGACGCCCTCCAAAATCGTCGTCTTGCCCGCGCCGTTGGGGCCGACGATAGCGGTCGTCCCGCGCTCGAACGAGAAGTCGCCGCGCCGCTCGCCCTCGCCGTAGGACTTGATGTTTTCCAGCTCGACCCGCGTGACGTGCATAAAAAGGTAGTCAGTAGACAGTAGCAGAACCGTCGCTAAAGAATCGCTCGCGTGTTCGCGTCAGCGCCCCCGGTGCGGAGCTTACTGTCTACTGACTACTGTCTCCTTGTCAAAGGTCTTCGATTTTAAGTTTCGTGTCGGCGTGCTTCCAGGCGCGCTCGAACTCGCGGCCGACGAGTTCGGCCTCGCGCGCCTTGCCCTGCGCCTTCAGGCTCTCGGCGAGGCCGAAGAGCGAGCGGCCGTTGCGGCGGTTGCGGCGGAGGTCTTCGCGGAAGACCGTTTCGGCCTCGGCGTACTGCTTGTCGAGCAGCAGCGCGCCGCCGAGTGATTCGCGCGAGAGCGGGTGATACCAGCCGGGCGGCTCGTCGTAGGCCAGCGCGTCTTCGGCCGCGACGGCGCGGCGCAGGTGTTCGACCGCGGCCCGGCGGTCGCCCCGCGCGGCGCTCAGGCGCGCGTTCAGGAAGTGCTCGCCGATCTTGAGCACCGCCCGCGCGCTGTTCTGGCCGTAGCCGGCCTCGGCCGGGATGGCTTCGGCCTTCGAGAGGAAGGTTTTGAGGGCGGCTTCGGCCTCGGCGGTCTTGCCCGTCCCCGCGAGCGCCATGCCGCGCGCCCAGTGCCAGAGCGCGTTCGTCACCGGCGTCGAGGCGTCAGGCTCCGGCGTCTTCAGCACGTCGTCCCAGCGGCCGAAGCGGGCGGCGATGAGGGTGGCGGTCGGCATGAAGCTCTCGAAGAAGGGCATCTCCTTGAGGTAGGGCGAGACGTTGGCTTCGAGGCGGCGCGCGGCCTTGACGGCCTCGGCGTAGTTGCCCTGCATGCTGTAGGCGGCGGCGAGGAAGTGCAGGTTGTGGCTGTAGTAGGCGGCCGTGTAGATGCCGCGCAGGCCGCCGCGGTCGATGTACTCCTGGTCGGCCTTCGCCGCCCACTCGTTGCTCTCGGCCGCGCGCTCGTAGTCGCCGGTGCGCATGTAGATGTGCGCGGGCATGTGGACGAGGTGGCCGGCCGCGGGCGAGAGGGCGGCGAGGCGGTCGGCGCTCAGGAGCGCCCGCTCGGGCGCGTGCGAGGCTTCGACGGCGTGGATGTAGAGGTGGTGCGCGCCGATGTGCTCGGGGGCGCGCCGGAGCACGGCTTCGAGCGCGGCGATAATCTCCTCGGTACCGGCGGCGGGCTTGCCGTCCGCGCCGAAGAGCCGCCAGGCGTTGATGATCATCGCGGCGTCGGCCCAGAGGGTCGCGGCCTCGGGGTCGTCCGGGTAGCGGCGCGCGAGGTCGGCCATCGCGTCGCGGTAATCGGCCCAGAGTTTTTTCTGATCCGCGGCGGGGTCGGTGGAGAAACGCTTCGACAGCGCTTCGAGGTAGGCGCGCTCGTGCGCCGGGCCGGAGGCGGCGAGGGCGAGGCCCTTCTGCACGGCCTCGTGCGCGGCCTGCATCCGCTCGGCCGAGATCGTCGTCTCGTTGTAGTTCGGCCCGAGGGCGAGGGCCAGGCCCCAGTGGGCCATCGCCATCCGGGGGTCGAGTTCGGCGGCGCGGCGGAAGGCGCGCGCCGCCTCGCCGTGGTTGAAGCCGTAGACGAGGATCATGCCCTGGTCGAAGAACTTCTGCGCCTCGGGCACGGAAGTCGCGACGGGCAGGTGGAACTCGCCGAGGCCGTCGAGGAGGCGGACGGGCGGCGGGTTGGTCGCCGCGGGCGCGTGGTGCTGCGCGACGGCCGCTCCGCACGCGAAGAGTAATGCAAGCACGCTCAGGGGAAACTTCATCTCGCACTCTCCTGTTTAAAAGACTACTAGTTGACCTTGGGGACGGCGAGGAATGTTTACCGTAGGATTTCACCCTTTCCGATGCGGTGATATTAAAGGTGACTGTTATCTAGCTTGAAGAAGTAAATAGCGTGATATATCAAGGCGACCTATGCTCCTCTTCCTATCTAAGTAGAACTTAGCTTTTTCTTTCTGGATGCGGATATGCCAATACATGCGAGCATCTCGCTCGGTCGTCCAGAGATCATCGAGCCAAGTTTTAAATTCCGGATATGGTATTGATAAGACGTTATCTTTTGAGCCACACCCCAATACAATGAAGCTTTTGTTAGAACTTTCCAGAAAATCTCTCTGATATGGATGAAAGGCGAACCAATAAAAAATATGATTTTGCCTTTCGTGTGCTTTAGAAACTGAACAAACAACTGCCATGTCTCTATTCGGGGTCGTGTAGCTTGTGCGCGTGCGTCTTACCAGGGTTACGTCCCACGCTCTGGAGAATCGCTCAATACAAGCATCATGAAAGGCCACTGGCGGGGCGGGCTTTTTCCCTCTCCCGCTCGCTTCTATATTATTCGCATCAGTCTCCTCTTCACTGATGCTTTCTTCTTGTTTTGCTTCCTCAGTAGCGAAAAAGACAATTTCAATAATGGCATCAAGTCTTGTGTATTCCCGCGGGACGAGAATGCTACAGATGCGCTCGATAACTTGAGGGTCATCCACTGCTTCCTTCGACCTCATCAGTCTGAAAAGTGCATCTACACTAATCAGACGAACATCCCACGCATGTCGTGAGCCGCGAATCTGAGCTTCTAAGTCCCCCGTATCTTGTCTACCAACCACAACTAGGATGGAGGATTTCCCCTCTTCCACCTCTTTTAAAGCAATCAATCTCTTACGGTAATCCGCGATTTTGTCAGAATTGATTCGGTAAGCATCGGTCGTTTTAACCTCCAAAACAACGCTGTGACCACTAGGGAATGTCCAGAGTCCATCATGGCCCACATTCCCCTTTGTCCCCTGGTATCTACCTTCAGCAACATGGAAACCTAAGCGTTTCCCAACTTGATTGATGATGTCTTGTAATGCGAAACCAGAATCAGGAAAAGAACCGCTTAAGCACTCCTCCGCATAGCGCTGCAACGTGTCGGATGGCACGTGCGAAAGAAACTCTCTAAATTCTGCGCTTGTTGGACTACCATCGCGGAGCTTTCCCTCCCCAGCAAATGCAATAATCTGCTGGATGTGTTTATTTGCAAGGTGGTGGCGAGACTTATGCCAAAGAGCGGTGAGAGTTGAAGGTCGAGCGAGGCTAGAGGGCCTGTGGCGACTAACTTTAATCGGCTCCCCCCAGGCAGAATCATCGTCAGCCTGCGCGGTAACAAACTCGTCAATATCTTCTTCGGAGAGTGTTTGCCTTTTACTACTCATACATCCCACCCCGTAATAATCCTAACAACGTTGCCAGGCTTTACTTGAAAGATGATCTTCAAGCGGCGTCCACCGAAGGTGCGCCCGATGAGTTGGTAGCGGTCGCGAAAAGATTTGTTACGGCGCACTTCATAATCCGAGGAGAAACATTGAACCGCCTCATCATAAGTGACGTAGTGGGCGGCAAGTTTATCTTTCTCGAAGTCATACTCGAAATCACTCGGCGTGAAGTGCCGCCAATTTACCATTGCCTAGCCTTTGCTCCCGGCTATTTCTGAATAAATCAAGTTCTGTTACTCATTAACCTTGAGCACAGCCAGGAAGGCTTCCTGCGGGATTTCGACGCGGCCGACGCGCTTCATGCGCTTCTTGCCCTCTTTCTGTTTTTCGAGGAGCTTGCGCTTGCGCGTGATGTCGCCGCCGTAGCACTTGGCGAGGACGTTCTTGCCGAGGGCCTTGACCGTTTCGCGGGCGATGACCTTGTTGCCGATGGCGGCCTGGATGGGCACCTCGAAGAGCTGGCGCGGGATGAGCTGGCGCATCTTCTCGGCGAGTGCCCGGCCGCGGCTCTGCGAGGTCGCGCGGTGGACGATGATCGAGAGCGCGTCCACCGGCTCGCCCGCCACCATGAGGTCGAGCTTGACGAGGTCTGACTCCCAGTGGCCGGAGAAGTGGTAGTCCAGAGAGGCGTAGCCGCGCGAGACCGACTTGAGCCGGTCGTAGAAGTCTAAGACGATCTCGTTCAGCGGCAGCTCGTAGACGAGCATCACGCGCTTCTCGGCGATGTACTCGAACTTCTTCTGCACGCCGCGCTTCTCTTCGAGCAGCGGCAGGATGCCGCCAAGGTACTCGTCAGAGGTGAGGATCGTCGCCTCGATGACCGGCTCTTCGACTTTGGCGATGCGGACGGCGTCGGGCATCTTCGCCGGCGAGTCAACTTCGACCACCTCGCCGTCGGTGGTGGTGACGCGGTAGCGCACGCCCGGCGCGGTCGTGATGAGGTCGAGGTTGAACTCGCGCTCCAGCCGCTCCTGCACGATCTCCATGTGGAGCAGCCCGAGGAAGCCGCAGCGGAAGCCGAAGCCGAGCGCGGCCGAAGACTCCGGCTCGTAGAAGAAGGAGGCGTCGTTCAGACGCAGCTTGTCGAGCGCGTCGCGCAGCTCCTCGTACTGGTTGGTCTCGACCGGGTAGAGGCCCGCGAAGACCATCGGCTTGATCTCCTGGAAGCCGGGGAAGGGCTGCCGCGTCGGGCGCGCGGCCTCCGTGATGGTGTCGCCGATCTGCACGTCGGCGACCGTCTTGATGGAGGCCGTCAGGAACCCGACCTCGCCGACGCCGAGGCGGTCGATGGGCGTCGGGCGCGGGCGGTTGACGCCCAGAGTCTCCACCTGGTAGTCGCGCCCGGTGTTGAAGAAGCGGATCTTCATGCCCGGCTTGACCGAGCCGTCTATGACGCGGAAGAGGACGATGACGCCGCGGTAGGAGTCGTACCACGAGTCGAAGATGAGCGCCTTCAAAGGCGCGTCGGGGTCGCCCTTCGGCGGGTGGATGTCGCGGACGATGGCTTCGAGGATGTCGGGCACGCCCTCGCCGGTCTTCGCGGAGGCGAGGACGGCGTTGTGCGTGTCGAGGCCGATGACGTGCTCGATCTGTTCGAGCGCCTTGTCAGGCTCCGCCCCCGGCAGGTCAATCTTGTTGATGACGGGGACGAGTTCGAGGTTGTTGTCAATGGCGAGGTAGGTGTTGGCGAGCGTCTGCGCCTCGACCCCTTGCGAAGCATCTACAATCAAGAGCGCGCCCTCGCAGGCCGAGAGCGAGCGCGAGACCTCGTAGGAGAAGTCAACGTGGCCGGGCGTGTCGATGAGGTTGAGGACGTAAGGCTGTCCGTCGCGGGCGCGGTAGTCGAGGCGGACGGCGTGGGCCTTGATGGTGATGCCGCGCTCGCGCTCCAGGTCCATGTTGTCGAGGACTTGGGCCTCCATCTCGCGCTCCGAAAGAGCGCCGGTGAGTTCGAGCAGGCGGTCGGCCAGGGTGGATTTGCCGTGGTCGATGTGCGCGATGATCGAGAAGTTTCTGATGCGTTCGGGATTCATAAAACAGATGTCAGATGTCGGATGTCGGATGTCAGTAAATGCCACGAGTTCTTACTGACATCCGACATCCGACATCTGACATCTGTTTTATAACAAAACGGGCGCGAAACCGCACGCGCGCCGCCCGAGGGATTTTAGATTTTTGATTTTTGATTTGCAATTTGAAGAACAGCCGCGCGCCCTCGCCTCCCGATCAAAAATCAAAAATCTAAAATCCCCTGACTCGAAACTTATTTATTTGCTGAAGAGCGGTTCGCAGCCGACGCCGGGGAGGCGCGCGGGGCGGGCGGCGTCGGGCTTCTCTTCGAGGCTCTGGAAGGGGATTTCGAGGGTGACGACGGCACCGCCTTCGGGCGCATTCTCCAGCTCAAAGCGGTAGGCCGCGCCGTAGAGCTGCGAGAGGCGCGCGCGCGTGTTCGAGAGGCCGACGCCGCCGTCCGACTTCTTGCGCGCCGCCGGCCCGGCCGGCAGGCCCGGCCCGTTATCACGCACCTGGAGGCGCAGCACCTGGCCGCGGCGCTCGGCGCGCACCTCGAC
>JALZHT010000842.1 GCA_030860645.1 Acidobacteriota bacterium | reverse complement strand
CCCGCGCAGGCGGCCGAAACCACGGCCGACGAGGATTTCGAGTTGGACATCATCACGCGCCACATCACCGAGCAAGACTTCCACGCCGCGACCGAGGTCGCCACCACCGGCGAGGAGCCGGGCGGTGTGAACCTGCGGGTCGGGGCCGTCGTGCGCGCCAGCGAGATCGACGTGCAACTGCGCAACGTGCGCGGCCGCGTCCGCTTCCGCGCGAGCCTGGAGCCTGTGCTCCGCCTGCTCGACGCGCGCCGCGGCCAGCGCGCCCCGGCCCCCTGAAAAAAGTTTCGGGTTCCGGGTTAGAGGATTTTAGATTTGCGATTTTTGATTGGCGATTGGAAGACGAAGGCGGACGCCTCTTCTTTCAATCGCCAATCAAAAATCAAAAATCTAAAATGTCTTGAACTCGAAACTCACTGTCCGTGCCCCGAAGTTCTCATCAAACTTTTTCGGAGGGGAAAATGAAGAAGCTGTTTCAACTCGGAGCAGTCTTGATCCTCGCGCTCAACGCCCACGCCCTCGCGCAGGAGACGACGACCTCGACCGACCGCGGCGACGATAACGCCTCAATCAGCGCCCGCGCCACGGGCACGCGGCAGGCGGGCCAGCAGCCGACGCCGCGCCCGACGCCTTCGCCCGTCACGCCGGTGCGCCCGCTCTCGGCCGAAGACCAGCGCCGGCAGCAGGAGGCGAGCGAGCGCCGCCGCCGCTCGGCGGCAACCGGCGACCCGGACGTGCTGCTCGACGTGCCCAACCTCTCGGTCGAGGAGATCACGCTGAAGGTGAAGAACCTGCGGGCGCGCGTCTCGCTCGACGCCCGCCTCGCCAACCTCCTGCAACTGACCGCGGGGGCCGAGGCCGGCATAGACGAAGTCGACCTGACCATCAAGGGCGTGCGCGCCGAGGTGCTCCTGAAGGTCTACCTCGACAACGTCGCCGCCATCATCGACCGCACGCTGACGACCGTCGACCGCAACCCGCAAATCCTCGAACGGCTCTTGCAGTCGGTCGACAACACCGTCGGCACGGTCGGCGGCGTCGCCAACACGGCGGTGCAACCTGGCGGCGTCGTTGACCGCACGGTCGGCACCGTCGGCCAGACCGTCGGCAGCCTGACGCAGCCCGGCGGCCTTTTGAGCCAGACCGTCAACAACCTCGGCCAGACCGTCCACCGCGTCGTTGACCGCTCCGGCAACATCCTCGAACGCACGCTCGACACCGCGGGCACGGTCGTCAACCAGCGGACGGTCGGCAACGTCACGTCGCTCACGCGCCAGGGCGAAGACACGACGAACGCGGCCGGGCAGACGATCCGCCGCGTCGTTGACACCACCGGCGCGGTCATCGAGCTGACGCTCGACCAGGCGGGCCGCGTCGTCAACTCGCGCGTCGTCAGCCAGGCCACCGGCCGGCCGCAGCAGTAAAGGCGGAAGAGAAAAGGCGAAAGGCGAAGTCGAAACGGAGGCCGGGGCTTGTCTTCGACAAGTGCCCGGCCTCCGGCCTCTTTGCCTTTCGGCTTTTCTGCAACCCGGCGGGCGGGCGCGCGTGTAAAGCTGCCGTCGGGGGCGGCGCGGCGGCGCGGGGCTGGTGAGGTTTCTTTTTGCCCTTTGCCTTTGGCCTCTTGCCTTTTGCCTTTTCTCTTACCGCCTTGTTATGCTTTTCGCGTCCCCCGTCGGGCGGCCGCCTCCGCCCTCCTCGTGAAAGCGTGAAGAGCCTGTGATCGCCAAACTCAATCTCGCCAGCCAGCCGTTCCGCAACCGCACGCTGCCGTGGGCCGTCGCGGTCGCCGTCGCGGTCGTCTCGCTCCTCGCGCTCGTCTACACGCTCGCCGAGCACCGCCGCGTCCGCGCCGAGGCCGAGACGGCCGAGCGGCAGGTCGAGACGCTGCGCCGCGAGCACAACGAGCTCAAGGCGCAGGCCGAGGAGATTCGGCAGAACATCCCGCCCGAGCAGCAGCAGGCGCTCCGGGCCGCGCACGAACTGGTCGAGGATCGCAGCTTCTCCTGGTCGCAGCTCTTCTCCGACCTCGAAGACGCGCTGCCCGCGAGCGTCCGCGTCTCGCGCATCAACGTGCGCGAGGTCAAACGCTACGGCGACCAGACGCGCGCCGACCTCGACCTCACGGTCGTCGGGCGCACGGCGCCCGACGTCATTGACATGATCGCCGACATGCGCCGCGCCGGCACCTTCGCGGCCGACCCGCTCACCTCGAACCAGAAGTCGGGCAAGGGCGAGGCCGGCTACGAGTGGGTGCTGCGGGTGAGCTACGTGCAGCGCGCGCGCCGCACCGG
>JALZHT010000169.1 GCA_030860645.1 Acidobacteriota bacterium | reverse complement strand
CCGTGAGCATCACGAAGCGCGGCGATCTGCGGGTGCGCAACGGTCATCCGTGGATCTACCGCTCCGACGTGGTGAAGGCGGACGCCGCCGCAGGCGACGTGGTGCGCGTGATCGACAGCCGGCAGCACGAGGTTGGCTACGCGCTCTACAGCGACCGCTCGGAGATCGCCGTCCGCTTGTTGACGGCGAAGGACGAGGAAGTAGACCGTGAGTGGTGGCGTCTGAAACTCCGCGAGGCGGCGGCGCGGCGCGCCGGCCTCGAAGCTGAGGCGGACGCCTTCCGCCTCGTCTACTCCGAGGGCGACCTGCTGCCGTCGCTCATCGTCGACCGCTACGCGGACGTGCTCGTCGTGCAGACGCTCTCGCAGGGGACGGAGGCTTTGAAGGGCGCGCTCGTCGGGCTGCTGGCCGAGGAGTTCGCGCCGCGCTCCGTCGTCGAGCGCAACGACGTGCGCGTGCGCGCGCTCGAAGGGCTGCCGGCGGCGGCGGGCGTGCTCCACGGCGAAGAGCCGGGTGAAATCGAAGTCGTGCAGCACGGCGTGCGGCTGCGCGTCGCGCCGCTCGGCGGGCAGAAGACCGGCACGTTCCTCGACCAGCGCGAGAACCACGCCGCCGCCCGCCTCTACGCCCGCGGCCGCGCCCTCGACTGCTTCACCTTCGACGGCGGCTTCGCCCTCTCGGTGGCGCCCGCTTGCGGGAGCGTGACGGGCCTCGACATCTCGGCCGACGCGGTCGCCGCGGCGCGCCGCAACGCCGAACTGAACGGCGCGCGCCACGTGAGTTTCCGCGAGGCCAACGTCTTCGACGCGCTGCGCGAGCTGGAGGCGGCCGGCGAGCGCTTCGACACCATCGTCCTCGACCCGCCGGCCTTCGCCAAGAACCGCGCCAGCGTCGGGGCGGCCGCGCGCGGCTACAAGGAGATCAACCTGCGCGCGCTCAAGCTGCTGCGGCCCGGCGGCGTCCTCGTCACCTGCACCTGCTCCTACCACATGACCGAGCCGCTGTTCCTCGGAGTCCTCGCCGAGGCCGCGGCCGACGCGCGCCGCCACGTCCAGGTCGTCGAGCGGCGCACGCAATCGAGCGACCACCCCGTCCTCCTCGGCGTCCCCGAAACGCTCTACCTCAAGTGCGTCGTCGCGCGCGTCGTCGGGTAGCGCCCGCCGGGCCGCGGATTCGTTGTTGTCTTCCCGCGCCGTTTGCGTGATAATGCGCCGCGCCGGCGCTCTCTCGTTGAAATCTTACGCGGCTCTCACGTCACGCAAGTATCCGCCCTCCGCCCTCCGAGGAGATTAAATCATGTCGAACGAGCAGAAGACTTGCTTCGTGGTGATGGGGTTCGGCGAGAAGGTCGACTTCCAGACGGGCCGCAAGCTCAATCTCGACGCCTCCTACCACAACATGATTAAGCCCACGGTCGAGGACGCCGGGCTTAAATGCGAGCGCGCCGACGAGATCGTCCACTCGGGCATCATCGACGTGCCGATGTACGAGCGCCTGCTCAAGGCCGACGTGGTCATCGCCGACCTCTCGACCTACAACCCGAACGCCTTCTACGAGCTGGGAGTGCGCCACGCGCTCCGGCCCTACACGACCATCGTCATCGCCGAGGACAAGCTGAACTACCCCTTCGACGTTAACCACATCGTCATCCGCCGCTACAAACACCTCGGCGACGACATCGGCGTCGGGGACGCGCGGAAGTTCAGCTCCGAACTCAAACAGGCCCTGCAAACCATCCTGCAAAACCAGGCGAACGACAGCCCCGTCTACGAATTCCTCAACGGCCTGACGCCGCCGGAGGTGAAGCAACTGGCGGAGGCCGTCGCCGCGCAGGCCGCGCAGGCCCCGCAGTCGGACGCGCAGGCGAACGACCCCACCCTCCGCGTGCTGATGCAGCAGGCGGACGAGGCGCAGCGGCAGGGCAACTTCGTCCTGGCGAAGAGCCTCCTCGGCGCCGTCCGCGAGATGATGAAGCCGAAAGGCCCCGGCGACCCGCGCCAGGAAGACCCGTACATCATCCAGCGGCTCGCGCTCGTCACCTACAAGAGCAAGCTGCCGACGCCGCAGCAGGCGCTCGAAGAGGCCCGCGCCCTGCTCGCAACGCTGAACCCCGCGACCTCGAACGACACCGAGACGCTCGGCCTCTGGGGCGCGGTGCACAAGCGCCTGTGGGATTTGATGAAGGGCGGGCAGCGCGACGAGGCGCTCGGCCACCTCGACGAGGCGGTGCGCGGCTACGAGCGCGGCTTCTACCTGCGCAACGACTACTACAACGGCATCAACCTCGCCTACGTGCTCAACCTCCGCGCGGCGCACGCGGCCAGCCCCGAGGAGGCCATCGCCGACTTCGTCCAGGCGCGCCGCGTCTGCCGCGAGGTCGTCGAAATCTGCGTGGAATGGTTGAAGCAGACGGAGCCGGCGGCCGGAGACGAGGCCGGCGCGGAGGCCGTCGGGAAGTCCAACGAAAACAAGTACTGGGTGCTGGCGACGCTGGCCGAGGCTTACGTCCGTCTCGGCGACGAGGCGCGCGCGCAGGACTACCTCCGGCAAGCTTACGCACTGAACCCCACGGAATGGATGAAGAGCAGCACCGAAGAGCAGCTTAAAAACCTCCGCGAACTGCTCGCCGACTCGCCGCTCAAGTACGTCAAGGCAGACGCGGCGTAGGGCATCGGCAAAGTCACAAACGTGGACGGCCCGGCGACTGTCGCCGGGCCGTTCACGTTTCACCGAATTGTGGCCCCGCTCACTCGACCGTGACGGACTTCGCGAGGTTGCGCGGCTGGTCAACGTCGCAGCCGCGCCGGACGGCGATGTGGTAGGCGAGGAGCTGGAGGGGGATGACGGCGAGGATGGGGGAGAGGAGGTCGGAGGAGGCGGGGATTTCGATGACGTGGTCGGAGACCTCGGCCGACATCTGGTCGCCCTCGGTGAGCACGGAGATGACGACGCCCTCGCGCGCCTTGACCTCGACGATGTTCGAGTGCGTCTTCTCGTAGCGCAGCTCGGAGGCCCGGTTGCCCTCCTCGCGCGGGTTGATGACGACGACGGGGAGCCGCTCGTCAATGAGCGCGTTCGGGCCGTGCTTCATCTCGCCGGCCGGGTAGCCCTCGGCGTGGATGTAGGAAATCTCCTTGAGCTTGAGCGCGCCTTCGAGCGCGATGGGGAAGTTGATGCCGCGGCCGAGGTAGAGGAAGTCGGTCGCGCGGTGGAACTCGCGCGCCAGCTCTTCCAGCTCGTCCGACTCCGACAACAGGTGCTCGATCTTGACGGGCAGCTCGGCCAACTGCTGCGCGTGAGCGCGGGCCTCCTCGGCCGTGAGCGCGCCGCGGAGCTGCCCGAGGTGGAGCGCGAAGATGTAGAGCGCGATCATCTGCGAGGTGAAAGCCTTCGTCGAGGCCACCCCGATCTCGGGGCCGGCGTGCGTGAGGATGGTGCCGTCCGACTCGCGCGTGATCATCGAGCCGTGCACGTTGCAGATGGAGAGGATTTTCGCGCCGCGCTCTTTGGCCTCGCGCAGGGCCGCGATGGTGTCGGCCGTCTCGCCCGACTGCGAGATGACGACGAGCAGCGTGCGCTCGTCAATGACGGGGTCGCGGTAGCGGAACTCCGAGGCGTAGTCCACCTCGACGGGGACGCGCGCGAGCTGTTCGAGCATGTACTTGCCGGCGAGGCCCGCGTGCCACGAAGTCCCGCAGGCGGCGATCATCACGCGGTCGAAAGCCTTGAACTCCTGCGGCGTGATGTTCATCTCGTCGAGATAAACGCGGCCGGTGTCGAGCGAGATGCGGCCCTGCACGGTGTCGCGCACCGCGCGCGGCTGCTCGTAGACCTCCTTGAGCATGAAGTGCTTGAAGCCGCCCTTCTCCGCCATGATCGGGTCCCAGGTGATCCGCTGGCGCTGCGGCTCGACGGCGTTGCCGTCGAAGTCCGAGACGTTGACGGAGTGGCGCGTCAAGACCGCCATCTCGCCGTCGCCGAGGAAGAAGACGTCGCGCGTGTGCTGGAGGATGGGCGGCACGTCGGAGGCGACGAAGAACTCGCCGTCGCCGAGGCCGACGACGACGGGCGGCCCCTGGCGGACGGCGATAATCGTGTCAGGCTCGTCGGTCGAGATGATCGAGAGGGCGAAGATGCCGCGCAGTTCGCGCGTGGCGAGGCGGACGGCCTCCTCGAAAGACTCTTCCGTCTTTAGGTTCTCCTCGATGAGGTGGGCGATGACCTCGGTGTCGGTCTCGGTGACGAAGCGGTGGTCGGCGTGGCGCAGGCGGTCTTTCAGTTGCAGGTAGTTCTCGATGATGCCGTTGTGGACGACGACGACGCGGCCCGTGCAGTCGCGGTGCGGGTGTGCGTTCTCCTCGGTGGGCCGCCCGTGCGTGGCCCAGCGCGTGTGGCCGATGCCGTAAGTGCCGTCGAGCGGCTTCAGCCGGATGGCCTCTTCGAGGTTCCTGAGCTTCCCCTCGGCGCGGCGGATGTCGAGGCGGTGGCCCTCGTCCACCACGGCGATGCCCGCCGAGTCATAGCCCCGGTACTCCAGCTTCCTCAGCCCGTCCAGGATGACGGGCACGACCTGCTTGTTTCCGACGTAACCGACGATGCCACACATATGATTTCCTTTCGGGAAAAGTCCGGGGCCCGGAGTCTGAAAGAAACTCGCATTCGACCCCGGACTCCAGACTCCGGACTCTATTCGTCGCCCCTCACTGCCGCCGTGACTTCTTCTTTGTCCTTGCTCTCGGAGGGTTCAGAGGCCGCCTCGCGGGGCAGTCTCTTTTTCACTTTGGCGGGGACGCCGGCGACGAGCGTGTCCGGGGGCACGTCCTCGGTGACGACCGACCCGGCGCCCGTCACGGAGCGGGAGCCGACGTTGACGGGGGCGACGAACATGGTGTCGGAGCCGACTTTCACGTCGTCGCCGATGTGCGTGGGGTGCTTCTGCTTGCCGTCGTAGTTGCAGGTGACGGTGCCCGCGCCGATGTTGGTGCGCTCGCCGATCTCGGCGTCGCCGAGGTAGGAGAGGTGCATCGCCTTCGTCCGGCTCCCGAGGCGCGCCTTCTTTACCTCGACGAAGTTGCCGACGGCCGCGGCCTCCTCCATCCGCGCGTTCATGCGCAGGTGGGCGAAGGGGCCGACCTCGCAGTGGTCGGCGACCTCGGAGTCGACGAGGACGCAGTGGTCTTTGACCGTCACGCCGTTGCCGACGCGCGAGTTGGTGATGCGCGTGCCGGGGCCGATGCGGCAGCCCTCGCCGATGGTGGTGCGCCCCTCGACGTGCACGCCCGGATAAATCACCGTGTCGCGGCCGATCTGCGCGTCGGGGCTGACGTAGGTGTGCTGCGGGTCAATGACGGTGACGCCGCCGTTGAGCATCAGGCTCCGCAGCGTCCGCATCCGCAGCAGCCGCTCGAACTCCGACAGCTCGACCCGCGTGTTGATGCCGGAGACTTCGCGCGCGTCGCCGTGCACGTAGACGGAAACGTCCTCGCCGTCGGCGCGCAGGATCCCGGGCACGTCCGTCAGGTAGAACTCGCCCTGCGCGTTCTCGGGGCGGACGCGCTCCAGAGCTTGGAAGAGCAGCCGCGTCTCGAAGCAGTAGATGCCGGCGTTGATCTCGTTGATTTGCCGCTCCTCGGGGGTGGCGTCCTTCTGCTCGACGATGCGCTCGAAGCGCCCCTCCTCGTCGCGGATGACGCGGCCGTAGCCGGTGGGGTCTTCGAGGCGGACGGAGAGGAGCGTGCAGGCCGCGCCGCGCCCGCGGTGCGTGCGGTGCTGGTGGACGAGCGCGCCCAGAGTCTCGGCGCGCACGAGCGGCACGTCGCCCGAGAGCACGAGGAGCGTCGAGTTGGCCTCGGCCAGCGCGTCGCGGGCGGCGAAGACGGCGTCGCCCGTGCCGCGCTGCTCGGTCTGCGTGACGAAGACCGCCCCGCCCTCGCCCAGTTCGGCGCGCACGGCCTCCTTCACCTCTTCCGCCTGGTGGCCGACGACGACGTAGACCGGGCGCTCGCCCTTCACCAGGGCCGACGCCGTGCGGCAGACGTGCGCGATGAGCGGGCGGCCGCCGAGCTTGTGCAGGACCTTCGCCGTCGAAGAGCGCATGCGCGTGCCTAAGCCCGCCGCGAGGATCAGGATGTCGAGCGGCGCGGACTGGCCTGGCGAAGGTTGTGGCGTCTGTCTCTCCATAGGTTCGCTTCAGCGCGCGAGGGTGACCGCGGAGCGCGCGCACGCCTTCTCGTAGCAGGCGAGGATGACGCGCGCGAGCTTCTGCGGGCTGTGCCGCACCTTCTCGCCTTCGTCGAGCAGGTCGGCGCGGACGATCTCGGCCTCCCGGCCGAACTCCTTTTCGAGCTGGTGGTCGGTCAGGCCGATCTGGTGCGCGCCCTCGGCGGCGTACGCCTCGGCCTGCTCGGGGGTGACGCGCCGGTCGTTGACGACGACGAAGTCGAAGTCGATCTCGGGCGCGTAAGACTTGACGACCTCGATGTGGCGGCGCGCCGTATAGCCGTCGGTCTCGCCCGGCTGCGTCATCAGGT
>JALZHT010000841.1 GCA_030860645.1 Acidobacteriota bacterium | reverse complement strand
GTCCGCCCTCGCCTTCGAGCGGCCCGCCGTGCGCGTCCGCCTCGACGGCGGCGCGGAGTCGCAACTCACCGTCACCAACTTCGCGGTGGCGAACGCGCGCTTCTTCGGCGGCGGGATGAAGATCGCGCCCGCGGCCAAACTCGACGACGGCCTCTTCGACGTGGTCGCCGTCGGCGACATGGACGCGCTGACCATCTTCAAGAACTCCTACCGCCTCTACCTCGGCACGCACCTCGGCCTGCGCGACGTGCGCCACGCGCGCGCGCGCCGCGTCTCGGCCCGCCCCGCCGGCGGCGACGAAGTGAGTCTCGAAGTGGACGGCGAGGTGGTCGGCCGCCTGCCCGCCGAGTTCGAAATCCTGCCGCGCACCCTCCGCGTCCGCTGCTGAAGGGGCCGCAACCGAGCGAGACACCATGAGCGAACCTCTACGAAGGGCGTCCAAGATCATGCTGATCCGCCACGCCGAGAAGCCGCCGCACTCCCCGCCGCCGTACGGCGTGACGGACGAGGGCGAGCGCGAGAGCGAGTCGCTGACCGTCCGCGGCTGGCAGAGGGCCGGGGCTTTGGCCGTCCTCTTCGCCCCGGCCGGCGGCTCCTTCCAAGACCCGGCGCTCGCCGAGCCGCAATTCCTCTACGCGTCCAAACCCAAGAAGCGCAACGGGAGCCGCCGGCCGCTGGAGACGATCACGCCGCTGGCCGAGAAGCTGGCGATTAGAATCAACGCGAACTTCCCCAAGCCCGACGCCGACGAGATGCTTGAGGAGGCGTTCCTGTGCGACGGGGTGGTGCTCGTCTGCTGGCAGCAAGAGTTCATCCCGCAGATCGCGAACCGCATCCTCGGCGACACGACGACCGCCCCGCAGGACTGGCCCGAAGACCGCTTCGACATGGTCTGGGTCTTCGACCGCGACGACGCCACCGGCCGCTACGACTTCAAGCAGGTGCCGCAGAATTTGTTGCTGGGTGACTGGGCCATCCCAATCAGGAAATAGCAGGAAGGGAATTTTTGATTTGCGATTTTAGATTTTTGATTGGCGATTGAAGAACCCGAGTGTCTTGTCTTCAAATCAAAAATCAAAAATCTAAAATTCCTCACACGGCGCTCTTGAACGCGCCCTCGCCGAGGAAGTTTTCGCGGACGTAGTTGACGGTGTCGAGGAGCGTCTCGGAGGGGTCGCGCGGGGCGAAGCCGAGTTCGGCGCGGGCCTTCGCGCCGTCCAAGTACCAGAAGTATTCGGCCATCTCGATCTCGGCAGGCTCGACCGGGGGCGCGAGCTTCCAGCCGCGGTAGAGCGCGCCGACCGCGAGCGCGCCGGCGAGCGCGAGCTTCGAGGGGAGCGAGAGGAAGGGCGCGGGCGTCTTCGTCAGGCGCTCCAGGCGGCCGAAGAACTCGCGGAACGTCCAGTTGGCCGCGCCGAGCAGGTAGCGCTCGCCGGGCCGCCCCTGGCGCATCGCGGCGTAGAAGGCGCGGGCCGCGTCGCGCGCGTCCACGAACGAGAGGCCGCCCTTCGGCACGGCGACGATCTTGCGCGAGAGGAAGTCGAGCACGACCTTCGTCGAACTCAGGCGCTCGTCGCCGGGGCCGAGCAGGAGGCTCGGGTTCATCAGGACGAGACGCCGGCCGCGCCCCGAGAAGTGCTGGAGCGCGACCCGCTCCTGGTAGATTTTGCTCGCGTAGTAGGGCCAGCGCGAGACGATGTCAAGCGGCGTCGGCCACTCCTCGTCGGGCACCACGTCGCCCGCCTCGGTGACGGCGACCGTCCCGCTCGTCGAGGCCATGACGATTGATTTGACGCCCGCCGCCGCGGCCGCCTCGCACAGAAGGCGCGTGCCCTCGACGTGCAGGCGGTACATCTCGTGCGCGTCTTCCTTCTCGCGCGACACGCGCCCCGCCAGGTGGTAGACCTCGCCGACGCCCTCGACGGCCCGCGCCACGTCCTGCGGCGAAGTCACCGACCCGCGCACCGCCTCGACGCCCAACTCTTCGAGCCACGCGGGCGCGCCCGTCGCCAGCACCCGCATGCCCCGCACGCCCTCCGCCACCAGAAGCCTCACGAGGTGCGACCCGAGGAACCCCGTCCCGCCCGTCACCAGCGTCAACGGCTGCTTCGCCCGCGCCAGCGCCGTGCTCTTCGGCCCGCGGGCAGGTTTCTTGGAAGCCTTCTTCGAGGTGGCTTTACGTGTGCTTTTTGTCGTCGCCATGACTGAACAATTGAGGCAGAAAAACTTTCAATGAAGTCATCGTCCGGTGGCACGCAGGACGTGCCTGAAGACTGTAGGGGCAGGGCTTGTCC
>JALZHT010000168.1 GCA_030860645.1 Acidobacteriota bacterium | reverse complement strand
GGCGGCGGTGGTCGGCTCGGGCGTCATGGGCGAGCGGCTGGCCGCCGGCAACACGGCCGTCGCGCTGCTCGCCAACACCGTCGCCATCGCCGCGGCGCTCGTCGCGTTGATCCTGACGTTCGGCGCCGTCTCGGGCGCGCACTTCAACCCGGCGGTGACGCTGGCCGCCGCCTCGCAGGGCGGGCTCCGGTGGCGCGACGTGCCCGCCTACCTCGCCGCGCAAGTCTGCGGCGCGTTCGCGGGCGTGGCCGCGGCCAACGTGATGTTCGAGCTGCCCGTCTTCTTCGCGTCGCGTCACGCGCGGCAGGGCGCGGCGCAACTCTTCGGTGAGTTCGTCGCCACGTTCGGGCTGCTCGCGGTCGTCTGGGGCTGCGCGCGGCTGCGCCCGCTGGCCGTCGCCTGCGCCGTCGCCTGCTACATTCTCGCGGCCGCCTGGTTCACGTCCTCGACCTCTTTCGCCAACCCGGCGGTGACGCTGGCGCGCACGGCGAGCGACACGTTCACGGGCATCCGCCCGTCGGACGCGCCCGGCTTCGTCGCCGCGCAACTGGCCGGCGCGGCCGCCGCGACCCTACTGTTCCGCTGGCTCGTGCCGGCGCTCCCCGCGGCGTCGGAAGACGTGGTGGTGCCGCACGGGGGAGGAGGAGTTTCCGATGAGTGAGAAGAAGCGGGTCTTGATTCTGTGCACGGGCAACTCGGCGCGGAGCCAGATGGCCGAGGGGCTGCTGCGACACTCGGGCGGCGGGCGCTTCGAGGTCTTCAGCGCGGGCACGCACCCGGGCCGCGTCCGGCCCGAGGCCGTCGAGGCGATGCGCGAGGTCGGGATAGACATCTCCGGCCACCGCTCGAAGTCGGTGGACGAGTTCGCGGGCCGGGAGTTCGACTACGTCATTACGGTCTGCGATAACGCGCGGGAAAGCTGCCCGGTCTTCCCCGGAAAGACCGGACGCATTCATTGGAGCTTTGACGACCCGGCGGCGGCCGAGGGCGACGACGAGGCGCGTCTCGCCGTCTTCCGCCGCGTCCGCGACGAGATTAAAGAACGGCTGCGTGAATGGGCGGCCGGTTAGCCGCGCGCGCCTTTCGCGGCTGAGTGTCGCGGGAGGCAATTTCAACACAGAGTCATAGAGGAAACACGGAGGGCACAGAGAAGAAGATGGTCTTCTCTGTGCCCTCCGTGTTTAATCCCGCGCTCCGCCCGGCGACTACTCACGAACCTTTCAGGCGCGCGGCTCGTTCAGTTGTTGGGAGAAATTTCGGAGTTGACAGGAGCCAGCAGGCCCCTCGCCGCGGCCTCTGGCGGCTGTCACCCGGACGACTCGACGGCGATGGTTTTTCTACTGACTACTGGCTACTTGAGTAACGCCGCGTTACAATAACCGCCCGATGAAACTCCTACAGCAGATCAACTCGCCCGCGGACTTGCGCCGCCTCCGCGTTGAGCAGTTGCAAGAGGTGGCCGGGGAAGTCCGGCAGTACATCCTCGAAACGATGTCACGCGTCGGCGGCCACACCGGCGCGTCGCTCGGCGCGGTCGAGCTGGCCGTGGCGCTCCACTACGCCTTCGACACGCCGCGCGACCGCCTCGTCTGGGACGTGGGCCATCAGGCTTACGGGCACAAAATTTTGACGGGCCGGCGCGACCTTTTGCCGACCGTCAAGCAGTACGGCGGGCTTTCGGGGTTCCTGCGCCGCGACGAGTCGGAGTACGACACCTTCGGCGCGGGCCACGCCTCCACGTCGCTCTCGGCGGCGCTCGGCATGGCTGTCGCGCGCGACCACGCCGGCGAAGACCACCACGTCGTCGCCGTCATCGGCGACTCTTCACTGGCGGGCGGGATGGCGATGGAGGCGGTCAACCAGGCCGGGCACCTGAAGACGCGGCTCATCGTCCTCCTCAACGACAACGAGATGTCCATCGCCCCGGCCGTCGGCGGGCTGGCCGGCTACCTCAACCGCATCCGCGAGGCGCAGGGTTACCACCGCTTCAAGGACGAGGTGGGCGACCTCCTGCACGACGCGCCGCTCTTCGGCGAGCGCCTCTACCAGGCGGCGAAGACCGTCAAGGACGCCATCGCCGCGGCCGTGCTGCCGGGCGCGCTCGTCAACGAGCTGGGCTTCAAGTACATCGGCTACGTTGACGGCCACAACACGCGCGCGCTCGTCCGGGCGCTCGAAGAGGCCAAGCACATCAAGGACAGCCCCGTCGTCGTCCACGCGCTCACGCAGAAGGGGCGCGGCTACCCTTCGCGCGAGAAGAACTACTACGCCTGGCACGCGACCGGCCCCTTCGACCTCAAATCCGGCGCGCCCGTCAAGCCGGCCAAGCCCTCGCCGCCGCAGTACACGGCCGTCTTCGGGCAGACCATGTGCGAGCTGATGGGGCGCGACGAGCGCATCGTCGCCCTCACCGCCGCGATGCCCGACGGCACGGGCGTCGACAAGGTCTTGGAGAAGTTCCCCGGACGCGCCTTCGACGTCGGAATAGCCGAACAGCACTGCGTGACGTTCGCCGCCGGGATGTCCACCGAGGGCCTCAAGCCGGTCTGCGCCATCTACTCGACCTTCTTGCAGCGCGCCTTCGACCAGATCGTCCACGACGTCTGCCTGCAAAACCTGAACGTCAAGTTCTGCATGGACAGGGCCGGCATCGTCGGCGGCGACGGCCCGACGCACCACGGCCTCCTCGACATCGCCTACCTGCGCGGCGTCCCGCACATGACGGTGATGGCCCCGAAGGACGAGGGCGAGATGCGCGACATGCTCCACACGATGCTGGAGCACCACGGGCCGGCGGCGATGCGCTACCCGCGCGGCGTCGGCGTCGGCGCGGACATCCGCCGCGCGCCGCAGTTGTTGGAGATCGGCAAGGCGGAAATCCTGCGCGACGGCGGCGAGGTTGCCGTCGTCGCCTACGGCTCGATGGTGCACCCGGCGGCCGCGGCCGCCGAGCAGTTGGCGAAAGAAGGCATCGAGGCGACGGTCGTCAACGCCCGCTTCGTCAAGCCGCTCGACGCGGGGCTGCTGATCGCGCTCGCGCGCACGAAGCGCCTCATCGTGACGGTCGAGGAGGCGTACCTGGCGGGCGGCTTCGGCTCGGCCGTGATGGAGCTTCTGGAAGAGAACGGGCTGCTCGACGCGGTGCGCCTCGTCCGCATGGGCGTCCCCGACCGCGTCATCACGCACGGCGACCCCAAACTCCTCCTCGCCAAGTACGGCCTCGACGCCGACGGCATCTACACGCGCGTCAGAGAGAGCTGGGAAGTCCTGGAGGAGCGCCGCGCCGGCGCGCGCGGCAGGGACGCGCAGGTGAAGGGCTGAGTAATTAAGAAGAAGGCAGAAGGCAGTCAGTAAGATTTGCGATTTTAGATTTGTGATTTTCGATTGGGGGCGACAGCTCTTCTTAATCGAAAATCAAAAATCAGAAATCAAAAATTCCTGGCTGCCTTCTGCTTCACGGCCGCCCCCTGTCGTCGAAGAGCCACTGGATCGCCAGCAGCACGACGACCACCGCGAGGAACACGGCGGCGTGGAAGCCTGCGGAGAGCCACGTCTGCGGATCAATCAAGGCGGAACACATTGCCGTCGTCGGGAATCATGCAGCGAACGGTAGCGCCTCTCGTATTCTAACCGCGGTCAATCCATCTCTCGTACCACAAACTCAGATTCAGGAGCGCCCACAGGTGGAAGCTCCAGTCGCGCGCGCCGCGGCGGTGCTCCGAGACGAGGCGGGCGACGAAGTCGTAGTCGAGCAGCGCGCGCCGGCGCATCGGCGAGTCGAGCAGGTGTCCGTCGAGCAGTTCGGTGGCCGGCCCGCGCAGCCAGCCGCGGATCGGCGCGCCGAAGCCGCGCTTCGGGCGGTAGAGCACGTCGCGGGGCAGCACCTCTTCGAGCGACCTCTTGAGGACGTGCTTGCCGCTCCGGCCCTCGACCTTCTGCGCGCGCGACACGCCCAGCGCGTACTCGACGAGGTGGTGGTCGAGGAACGGCACGCGCGCCTCCACGCTCGCCGCCATCGTGATCTTGTCGACGCGCATCAGGAGGAGTTCCGGCAGCCGCAGCTTCAACTCAAGGTATGTCATCTGCGCGAGGAAGTCGGCGCGGGGCCGCGCCCGGGCGAGGCGCGACTCGTACTCGCGCACCACGTCGTAGGAGGAGAGGCCGATGAGGCGCGCGCGCAGGTCGCGCGAGAGGACGCGCGGCTTGAAGGTCTCGTCGAAGACGACGGCGCTGCCCCAGAAGAGACTCTCGTCGGCCCCCAGACGCCGCACCAGCTCAATCGCCATCCGCTGCCTGACCGTCCGCTCCAACACGGGCCGCGCCACGGCCGAGGCGAGGCGGC
This sequence comes from Acidobacteriota bacterium, assembly GCA_030860645.1. Classification (GTDB taxonomy): domain Bacteria; phylum Acidobacteriota; class Blastocatellia; order Pyrinomonadales; family Pyrinomonadaceae; genus QHXN01. Next base: position 2,204 of record JALZHT010000168.1, on the reverse strand, counting down.
GCGCGGCCGCCGGCACGCGCTCGGCGTGCCGCCAGAAGCGCTCCTGGATGCGCAGGTAGCGGACGTACTTGTCGTAGCCGCTGAAGATTTCGTCCGCGCCCTCGCCGACCTGCACGACGACGGTGCCGGTCTCGCGCGCCAGCTTCGAGACGTAGAAGAGCGGCACGCAGACCGGGTCGGCGATAGGCTCGTCCTGGTGGAAGATCATGTCGGGGAGGAACGAGCGCATCTCCTCCTCGCCGATCAAGACCTCGTGGTGCTCCGTGCCGAAGCGCCCGGCGACGGAGCGCGCGGCGTCCAGTTCGTTCAGCTCCTCGTGGTCGCGGAAGGCGACGGTGAAGGTGCGCACGGGGCCTGCCATCTGCTCGGCCATCAGCGCGACGTTGGCCGAGGAGTCCACGCCGCCCGAGAGGAAGACGCCGAAGGGCACGTCGGCCATCATCCGCTTCTTTATCGAGGCGCGCAGCAGGCGGAGGATTTCGGCGCGCTCGCCGGCGTCGTCGCGCGGGCGGCCGTCCGCCGCGGCGGGCGGCAGGGCGTCCCAGTATTGCGTGACGCGCGCCTCGCCGTCGCGGCCGAGAGTGAGCAGGTGGCCGGCCGGGAGTTTCCGGATGCCGCGGAAGAGGGTCGAGGGCGCGGGGCTGGTGAGGAAGGAGAGGTAGTGGTAGAGCGCCTCCTCGTCCACGTCGGCCGTGACGGCCGGGTGCGCGAGGATTGACTTGATCTCGGAGGCGAAGATGAAGCGCCCGTCCGCCTGATAGAAGTAAAGCGGCTTGACGCCGACGCGGTCGCGCACGAGCACGAGGCGCTCTTCGTGTTCGTCCCACAAGGCGATGGCGTAGTCGCCCTCGATGTCGTGGACGAAGTCGAGGCCGCGCTCCTCGTACAGGTGGAGGATGGTCTCGGTGTCGGTGCGCGAGTGGTAGCGGTGGCCGCGCCGCGCCAAGTCTTGACGAAGGTCGGCGTGGTTGTAAATCTCGCCGTTGAAGACCGTCCACGCGCCCCGCCCCTCGCAGCCGCGCATCGGGTTGTGGCCGGCGGGCGAGAGGTCAACGATGGAGAGGCGGCGGTGCCCGAGGCCGAGCCTCCCGCCGTCGAACAGTCGCGCGCCCGCGTCGTCCGGCCCGCGGTGCGCGAGGAGGTCGCGCATCCGCTCGACGAGCGAAAGCTCCACGCGCCCCTCGGACGCGCCGTACTCCCAGACTCCGCAGATGCCGCACATAGGAATTTTCGATTTGCGATTTTGGATTGGCGATTGGGAGTCATCAGGTTTCAGTTAAAGACAAAAACCGAAAACTGAAAACTGATGACTGAATCAAAAATCGCCAATCAAAAATCTAAAATCTTCAAACGCCCCTCCGGCGATTCTCCGGCGCGGACGGGGACGAGCAGCCAGCGCGCGGCGAGCGGCGCGTCGGCTTCGGTGGCCCAGCAGGCGGCGACGGACTCTTCTCGCGCGCCGTAGTCGCGCGAGGAGTGGCGCGGCTCGAACGCGGGGGCGCCGAAGCCCACGGGCGGGACGATGAAGAGTCGCGCGCCGGTGATTTTATCGCAGACCTCGACGGTTCCGTCAGCGAGGACGCGGGCCGCGGCTCCGGGCGCGAGGTGGAAGAGGAAGCGGAAGGCGTGACGGCCGCGGCCTTCGAGCGCGTCATCAATCTTCCAGAAGCGCCCGGCCTTGTCGAAGAGGACGGAGCGGCGGTGCGTGACCGCGCCGGCCGGGAGGTTTCTGTAGCCCTCGTGCTCGGCGACGGCGAGCGTGTGGCTCGGGCCGTCTTCCCAGCGCAGGAGGCGGGGACGCGCCTCGTCGCCGATGACGAAGGGCAGGCGTTCGCGGGTCGTGTTCTGCTCGCGGCCGTCCACCTCGACGGTCGAGTGGTAGGCGGTCGAGCGGAAGAGGTGGCGCTGGCGCAGGTCGGCCGTGTAGACGTAGGTTCCGGGGTCGCGGACGAAGCACGCCCCGCCGGCCGAGACCTCGACGGAGAGCGCGTCGTTATGCGCGTGCGAGCCGCGCCCGCCGAGGCCCGCGCCGCTCGCGTTGAGGAGCAGATAAGCGTCGCCCTCGCGCAGGACGTAAGTGCCCGCTTCGCGGAAGGCTTGCGACCCGGCGGCCGGCGCGTCGGGCATCGCCTCGTAGCGGCGCACGCCTTCCGCCCCGGCGAGCCAGAAGAGTTCGGGGGGCGCTTCGCGCGTGACCTTGAAGC
>JALZHT010000167.1 GCA_030860645.1 Acidobacteriota bacterium | reverse complement strand
TCCGCGTGCTGGTCGCGAAGGGGCTGATCAGCGCCGAGGAGGCGCGCGCCGTGGCCGGCGGGCGCACGGCCGCCGAGCAGAGGGATCGCCTCGCCTCCCTGCTGCGGGATAAGGGGCTGATCACGTCCTCCGAGTTCGAGGCGGTGCGCTCGGTGCCGGCGGCGTCGGCCGGCCTGACGCCTCCGTCGGGCGAGTTGAAGGAGGCCGCCGCCGCGCAGAACACGCAGAACCAGCAGCCGCAGAGTCCGGGGGCGCAGCCGAAGTCGGCCGCCCCGCCGGCCGTCATCGCGGCGGTGGCCCCCCTCCGCGTGCTGCAAGTTGACCCGCCGAAACGCGAGGGCCTCGTCCCCGACATCAAACTCGGCTCCGGGGCGCGCGTCAAGCCCTACGGGTTCTTCAAGGGGAGCCTCATCCACGACACCTCCAGCCCGGGCGGCAACGACTTCCCGCTGCCGCTGTTCCTCGGCGACACCGGCCCGAACTCCTCGCCGGAGTTTCACCTGAAGGTGCGCGCCCTGCGCCTCGGCGCGAACTTCGAGTGGCTCGACCCGGCCCCGAAGACCGTCATCACGGGCCGCATCGAGTTCGACTGGGAGGGCGACTTCACGCGCGCCAACAACCGCAACATCTCCTCGATCCGCTCCAGCCAGCCGAGCTTGCGCCTCGCGTGGGCGCGCATCGACCGCGCCTTCTCGGAGAAGACCACCGGCTTCGCCCTCTTCGGCCAGGACTGGACGCCGTTCGGCTCCTCGACCGTGCCGAACACGATTGAGACGACCGGCTTCCACCTCGGCTACGGCAACATCTACGAGCGCGCCCCGCAGTTCCGCTTCGGCCTCAACTACAACGCGGGCGGGTCGCGCTCGCTGAAATTCCAGCCCGAGTTCGCGCTCGTCCTCCCGGCCTTCGGCAACACGCCGGCCAACGTCGCCGACCAACTCGGCTTCGGCGAGCGGCAGGGGCCTGACTCGAACCGCCCCGAGATTCAGGGGCGCTTCGTCACGCAGTTCCAGCTCGATAAGTCTCCGGGCGTGGTGCCCGCGCAGCTCATCGTCAGCTTCACGCAGGGCGCGCGCCGGGCCATCGTGACGGCGGCGAACGTGCCGGCCGCCTTCCGCGCCGCCTTCCCCTCCGGGGCCGAGGTCGAGAGCAGCCGCTACGGCTACAGCGCCGAGATTCAACTGCCGACGGACTTCGTGACCGTCATCGGGAAGTACTACAACGGCGCCGACCTCCGCTTCTACTTCGGCGGCCAGTTGTTCTCCACCTTCAACGACACCGCCGGGCTGACGGCGACCGCGACCGCCCCCTCCGTTGACGGCTCCTCGACGGTCGTCTTCGGGCTGCTCGACGGGGCGCCCGTGGTCGCGCCGCAGCGGCCCGTGCGCGGGCAGGGCGGCTTCATCAACTTCGGCTTCCCGCTCTCGCGCATCTTCGACGCCGACCCGAAGGGGCGTCACGCCGGCTGGACGGCCTACCTGCATTACGGCTACGACCAGGCGACGGCGCGCGACGCGCGGCGCTTCGGCGGGCGCGCCAAGAGCGATGTCTTCATGGGCAGCATTCACTACCGGGTGAACGCCTTCGTCACCTTCGCCCTCGAAGAGTCGCTGTTCCGCACGCGCGCGGCGAACAACTCGCGCTTCGACCAGGGCGGCCTGCCGCTCTTCCGCGGCGTCCCCTCGCGCGAGACGCACAACTTCCGATCCGAGTTCGCGACGATCTTTACGTTCTGAGATTTCACGCGCGCGGCGCGACCGAACGCCCGCCGCCCCGGAATCGAACCCTTCCTGAGGGCACCCAAGGAGCACCGAACATGGCTCAAGACAGTTCACTCTCGGCAGACGCCGCGGACAGGGCCTTCGACAGAACCTCCGGCGACTACAACATCTGGCAGGTCATCACCGCGTCGGCGGTCGGCACCATGATCGAGTGGTACGACTTCTACATCTTCGGCAGCCTCGCGGCGGTCATCTCGCCGCTCTTCTACCCGCCCGGCGACCAGACCTTCGCCTACATCGCCTACCTCGCGACCTTCGCCGTCGGCTTCGTCGTCCGCCCCTTCGGCGCGCTCTTCTTCGGGCGCATCGGCGACATCATCGGGCGCAAGTACGCCTTCCTCGTGACGCTCCTCATCATGGGCGGCGCGACCGCGCTCATCGGCTTCCTCCCGACCTACGCGACCATCGGGATCGCCGCGCCCATCATCCTGCTGCTCATCCGCGTGTTGCAGGGCCTCGCCCTCGGCGGCGAGTACGGCGGCGCGGCCGTCTACGTCGCCGAGCACGTGCCGGACGACAGGCGCGGCTTCTTCACGAGCTTCATCCAGATCACGGCGACGCTCGGGCTCTTCCTCTCGCTGGCCGTCATCCTCGCCGTGCAGAACATGATGAGCCGGGAGGCGTTCGGCGCGTGGGGCTGGCGCCTGCCCTTCATCATCTCGATCTTCCTCGTCGGCGTCTCGCTCTACATCCGCCTGAGGATGAAAGAGTCGCCCATCTTCCAGCACGTCAAGAGCGCGGGCATGACCTCGGCCAAGCCCTTGAAGGAGGCGTTCACCCAGTGGCCCAACCTGAAGCGCGTGCTGATCTCGCTCTTCGGCGCGACGGCCGGGCAGGGCGTCGTCTGGTACACGGGGCAGTTCTACGCCCTCTTCTACCTGCAATCCATCCTCAAGGTGAACGCCACCTCGGCCAACTACATCATCGCCACCGCGCTCCTCCTCGGGATGCCGTTCTTCGTCTTCTTCGGCTGGCTCTCCGACCGCGTCGGGCGCAAGTGGATCATCATGCTCGGCTGCCTGCTCGCCGCCATCACCTACATCCCCATCTACCACGCGATGCAGTCGGCCGCCGGCTCCAACGTCGTCACCGCCATCTCGCAGCGGAGCCCGGTCACGGGCGCCATCAGCCTCACGCCGCAGACGGAGGTGGGCGGGGCGCTCCAGCCGGCCAAAGAGGTTCTCCCGTACACCGACTTCGGCAGTCTCATCTCGAACTCGGTGGCGTGGAAGCTGATCCTCCTCGTCTTCATCCAGGTCATCTGGGTGACGATGGTCTACGGCCCCATCGCCGCCTACCTCGTCGAAGCCTTCCCGGCCAAGATCAGGTACACGTCGCTGTCGCTGCCCTACCACATCGGCAACGGCGTCTTCGGCGGGTTGCTGCCGCTCATCGGCCTGTCGGTCATCGCGCAGACCGGCAACATCTACGCCGGCCTCTACTACCCGATCGTCGTAGCCCTCGTCACTTTCGTCGTCGGCTCGCTGCTCCTGAAGGAGACCCGGCACGTTCGCATCTGGCACGAGGTAGGCGAGGGCCGCCCCCAATAGTCGAGACGAACTTTGAACCCGCGGCACGGGCCGCGCACGGGGCGAGGGGCTGGCTCCCACGGGGCCAGCCCCTCGCCCGCCCGGCCGGCGGGAAACATCTCAGGAAGAACGCTTCCGCGGCGTCACTGTCTACCGGCATGGAGAAGTAGTACCCCTGCCCGAACTCACACTCCAGCGCGCTTAGCTGCGCGCGCTGCTGCTCGGTTTCCACGCCTTCGGCCACCACTAAAAAATTTAGGTTCCCCGCAGCCAGTCGCCGACGCCGCGTGCCGCTCATGGCACGACTTTTATGTCACTAAGCGGGGCCACCGATTGCAGGGCTTTTTCCCTCTGCCCGCGGCCCGCGAGACTTTCGATCACCCAGCCGGCCAGGTATTGTCCCGCCAAACACTGCGCGGCGGTCGCCACATTCCCGTCCCGGATAAACGACTCCCAGACGACCTCCGCGCCCATGCCCTCCAGAGCCTTCTTTATCTCCGCCGACGGGTAGCTCGTCGCCTTTTTACCCCTCAAGAGGCCGAGCGCGCCCAGCAGCAGCGCGCCCGAATCTATCGCGCCGAGAAGCTGTTTAGCCTCGTCCAGCTCGAACGCCTCTAAGAAAGTTTGATCCTGAATTTTCTTTCGCGTGCCCTTGCCGCTGCAAAAGAGCACCGCGTCCGACGTGTTAGCCTCGCCGAGGCGGCCGTGCATCTTCACCTCGACGCCGGTGCTGGAGACATGACTTTCCTTGTCCCCGAGGAATTTAACTTGCCAGTCAGGCTCCTCGACGCGGTTAAGCAAATCCCACAAGATGAACAGGTCGAGATCGGTGAAATCGTCGAAGGTCACTATCGCCACTTTCATTCGGTTCTCCTTATCATGACGCGGAAGGCGCACACGCCTGCGGCGCATAGCCCCGCGCGCCGGGCGGGGCGTTCCATGCCGCCGAGCCGCCGGGCGGCTCCCGTTAAGGGCAAGTACCCCGCCGGTTAATTGGATTCGTAAACGAGTTGCCCCTTGAGGACTTTGCCGCCGGCTGCCGCCCCGACTAAGACACCCGCGCCGGCCCCGTGGACGGGAAAGAGGATAACGCCGGGGGCCGCGTCGGAATTCTCACCCGCTTTAGCTGCTGTGGCAAAGGCCAGGCCCGCGCCGACCCACGCCCCCATTTTCGCCGCCCTGCTTTTCGACCCTCTCTCGGCGAGGTAAACCTTACGAACGTCGCCACGCCTCAGAGAGACCGGTTCTCGGCGGCTGAGAGATGTTAAATTGTCTCCTACCTGCCCGCTGCCGGGCGAATCAACGGGCGTGAGCGCGCGTCGGTAGCTACCTTCGTAGCTTTGACCGCTGGTGGGGCATTCGAGTAGGTGGTCTTCGATTCGAGATGAACAGCAAAATAACTTTAGCCGAGAGTGAACAGGAGATTTTAGATTGTTACCCGGTCATGGCCGAGCTGCGCCCTCACGTGCGGCGCGATGAATTCGTGCCGACGGTGAAGAGGCTGGCCGAGATTGCCGGTTACCGGTTGGCTTACTTAGCCGACGGCGGGGTCAAAGCCGTCGCCGGGTTTAGAATTTCCGAGTGGCTGGCGGGCGGCAAATATCTTGAGATCGAAGACTTCGTCGCGGCGAGCGGCGAGCGTTCGAAAGGCTACGGCGGCGAGTTGTTCGACTGGCTGGTCAAGCGCGCCGAAGAGAACGACTGCAATCAAATCCGGCTCGTGTCGCGCGTCACCAGATTTGACGCTCATCGCTTTTATCTGAACAAGCGGATGATTATCGAAGCCTATTATTTTTCGCGGCAGTTAAAATGAAGGCGAGCCTGGAAATAAGCAGAAAGTTGAGTGGTTCTCTCCGCGCGCCGCCGGGCAACTCGTCGGGCGCGCACGCGGAACAGCCACTTTCATAAAGCGGTGCGGCTGCCCGCTGCTTATCCGCAGCCCGTCCCGCGCCGCGTCAACCCCGGTGCTTCATGGAGACAATCAGAATGTTGCGTCAACTTTTAGACTACAACCGCTGGGCCAACCGCCTTACCTTCGATTCGCTCCGGCAGTCGCCGGGCCGTGACGCGAAAGCCCTCCGCGCGTTCGTCCATTTGCTCATCGCGGAGAGGGAGTGGCTCTTACGGCTCAAGGATGATAAGGATACGACCGGCTTCGACTTCTGGCCGGAGTTGTCGCCCGCCGAGTGCGAAACTTTGATGAATGAAACTCACGCGGCGTACGAGGCTTTACTCGACAGCTTCGCCGAGGACGACCTCGCCCGCGTCGCCTCATACAAGAACAGCAAAGGGGTGGCATACCGGACATCGTTCCGGGACATCCTGACGCACGTGGCATTTCACTCGGCGTACCACCGCGGGCAGGTGGCGATGGCCGTCCGGGCGGGGGGCGGAGAACCGGCGTACACTGACTACATTGCCTGGGTGCGTGAGAACGACGAAGCGGCGGGCGGCGGTCAGAAGGCGTAAGCCGTGAGACGGGAGTGGGCTTGCTGTTCGGGGGTTCAAAATAACAGGTGAATGACATTGACTACAACGACCGTTTCTTCGTGCCGGTCTCGAACACCGGTAACGGCGAGGCTGACTCTTCAACCGTGTTCCATTACCGGCAGCGGGGGGACATCGTCTGGGCCACTTATAAAGGCGGCGACATCAGTTTCGGGACTCTGATCGCTACCGTCGGCGAAGCCGGACGCCTCGAGATGAGCTACAGCCACGTCAACCGCGGCGGCGAACTGATGACCGGGAGATGCAAATCAAGACCCGAGGTTTTGCCGGACGGGCGGCTGAGACTGCATGAGAGTTGGCAATGGACGAGCGGCGATTTTTCTCAGGGAGAATCAGTCGTCGAAGAGATGAGAAGGGACTCAACCTACCGGGTGGACGATGAGGAAGGGCGAGGGCGGGTTAAAGGAAGGCCGGCGGGCGAATAACCGGATCAGCGTTGGCGGGCACGGGGCAGAGGCGATTGGGCTGGGGCAGCGACGTGAGGCAGTCGCCGAAGGACGCCTTCAGGCGATGCCGTCGAGCGGCCAGTCGCGGTCGATGAACTCCAGGTGGAGGCGCGGGATGCCGTTCCCGCCCGGCCGGCAGGCGCGCACGGCCGCCAGCGCCGCCAGCCCGAACTGCGCGCTCCGCACCAGCACGAAGCTCCCCCGCTCGGCCTCGAACGGCGCGTAGACGCACGCGCCCCGCCGGCTCAGGTTCTCCGTCACGGTCGAGGCCGTCTGCTCCACCCGCCCCGCCC
>JALZHT010000840.1 GCA_030860645.1 Acidobacteriota bacterium | reverse complement strand
GCCGCGGCGCGTAAGGCGTCGGGGCGGCCGCAGGCGGCGGGATTTCCTCCGCGTCGAGCGGCACGACGGGCTGCGCCAGCACGGTCTCTTCTTCGTCGAAGCGCGGCGTGGCGAGCGTCGCCTCCCCTTCGCCGGGCGTTGCTTGTGCGCGAGATTCTGACATCTTCACTCCAAAATTAAGGCCCGCGGCCTGCCCAACCCCGGGGAGAACCGTAGGCCATATCATCACACATTTAGATGGTTTTAGATTTGGACTCGCTGTTCTCAATCAATTGCAAAATCGTTGCGGAACGGAAAGCTTCGAGCTAAAGGGATTTTAGATTTTAGATTTTTGATTTGCGATTGGAAGAAGCGGCGTACGCCTTCGCCTTCCAATCAAAAATCAAAAATCAAAAATGCTTCTAGCTCGAAACTTGCAGGCCGCCGCCGAGGCCCCTGAGCGAGTCGTTGATGACGCGGCCGACGACCTCGGGCGTGAAGTTCTGTTCGACGTGGCGGCGGCCCCGCTCGGAGAGCTTCTGCCACAGCCCCTCGTCCCGGTAGAGGCGCGCGACGGCGGCGGCGAACTCGCCCGGCGTGTCGGCGACGAGCGCCTGCTCGCCGCCTTCGAAGCCAAGCCCTCCCGCGCCGATTGAGGTCGTCACGACGGGCAGGCCGTAGGCCAGCGCCTCGCCGATCTTGCCGTTGATGCCGGCGCCGAAGCGGATGGGCGCGACGAAGACGCGCGCGCGCGCCATCAGCGGGTCGAGGTCGGGCACGTAGCCGAGCAGCCGCACCGCTTCGGACTCGTAAGCCGCGAGGTCGGGCGGCGCGTTGTCGCCGACGAGGAGGAGTCGCGCGCCGGGGAGTTCGGCGCGGACTCGCGGGAAGACCTCTTCGACGAAGAAGCGCACGGCGTCGGCGTTCGGGCGGTGGACGAAGTTGCCGACGAAGAGCAGGTGCTCGCGCTCGGCGAAGGGGAGGCCGCGGCCGCGCAGCCGGTGGACGGTCGGGACGACCGCACCGGGGGCGCGCGGGGCGAACCGCTCGACGGCCTCCTTGTCGGCGGCCGAGGCGTACCAGACGAGGTCGGCGGCGCGGACTAATTCGATCTCGACCTCGCGGTAGCGCGCGGCCTCGCGGGCCGCGGCGGCGTCGCCCGTCAACTCGCTCTCGCGCCCGAGGCGGACGAAGTGCGCGTCCACCATGTCGAAGACGATTTTAACTTTCGGGTCGGCGCGGCGGATCGGTTTCAAAAGCGTCTCGGCCACCGCCGGGCGGCTCAGGACGGCGGCGTAAAATTCTCTCTCTTTGAGCAGCCGGCGGAAGTCCACGGCGCTCGCCGTCTCGACGCCCTCTTTCCACAGGAGCCGTTCGTAGGCCGAATGCGACTGCTTGCTCAGGGAGACGAAGACGGGCCGCGACCACTCTGAGAGTGCACGGAGGATGAAGGCCATGCGGGCGCTGCCGGCGTCGCGGTCGGGCGTCGGCACGTGGTCGTCGAAGACGAAGACGTAGGGGCCGGGCCTGCGGTTCGCGGCGCGCCCGGCCAGCCGCGGGTCGCGCGGGTACTGCTCGCGCTCCAAAACCTCGCGCCACTTCTCGCGGAACTTCTCGCGGTTCGTGGCCTGGAACCGTTCGAGGCCGGTGCCGGCCGGCGCGCCCCCGTAGTGGATGACGCGCGAGAGCGGCTGGTAGACGACCTTGTGGCCGAGCGCGCGGACGCCGAAGCAGAGGTCTACGTCCGCGTAGTAGATGGGGGCGTAGGCGCGGCCGAAGCCGCCGAGCCGGTCGAAGAGTTCCTTGCGGACGAGCAGCGACGCGCCGGCGCAGTAGTCCACCTCGCGCGCGAAGTTGAAGCGGCGGTCGTCGGGTGATTTGCCGCTGCCGTAGTGGGACGCGTGGCCGTCCTGCCAGACGATGCCGCCGGCCGCCTGGAGCTTCCCGTCCGGGTAGATCAACATCGAGCCGACGGCGCCGACCCGCGGGTCCTCGTCGGCCGTCCCGACCAGGGCCGGCAGCCAGCCGGTGAGCACGACCGTGTCGTTGTTGAGGAAGACGAGGTACTCGCCGCGGGCGGCGGCCGCGCCCGCGTTGTTGCCGCCGACGTAGCCGGCGTTCGTCTCCATGTTGAGCACGCGGACGTAACCCTCGAAGTAGGAGAGCACCTCCTTCGTCCGGTCGCCCGAGTTGTTGTTGACGACGACGATCTCGGTGTCTGCGAGGTTGACTTCGCGCAGGAGCGAGCGGAGACACTGGAAGGTGAGGTCTATCTTGTTGTAGCAGAGCAGGACGACGGTGGCGCGCACGGGGCGGC
>JALZHT010000839.1 GCA_030860645.1 Acidobacteriota bacterium | reverse complement strand
CGGTCGAGCGTGGCGTCCAGGGAGAGCAGGAGCTTGAGCTGCGAGTAGGCGCGCAGGCGCGAGGGCTGGTTGATGTCCATGCCGCGGCGGCTGGTGACGAAGTCGAAGACGGTGCGGCCGAGGAAGTAGTGGATGTCGCCGAAGCGCGAGAGGGCGAGGACGTGGCGGGCCACGTCCTCGATGACGCGGTGCGACACCTCGCGCCGCTTCGGGTTGCCGCCGTCGCGGAAGTCCACGAGCAGCGACGGAATCTTCGGGTGGTCGAGGCCGTAGAGCGCGAGCGGGATGAGTTCGACGGCGCGCGCGCCCGGCGTCCCCTCGGGCACGGGGCGGTTCTCCGCGTCGTAGAAACGCTTCTCCGTGTGGCCGTCCCAGGCCGCGAGCCGGCGGTCGCCCCACGGCCGCGCGATGTTGAGGAAGCGCTTTTCAAATTTCCGCTTCCGATTCTTCTCCAGGTCTTCGCGCGCCACCCACAGGAGCGCGTGCGTCGGCTCGCCATCGGGCAGCACGAGCGGCTCGAAGTAGAGGCCCTCGGCCTCGGCCCGCTGGCGCAGCAGCTCCCAGTTGTGGCCGCGCGTGTCGAGCCACTGCGAGTGCTGCTTCTGGTAGACGCGCTCCAGGTAGGCGTCGTTCATCAGCCCGCCGAAGGTCTGGTCGGCCAGCATCAGCCGCGCCTGCATCTCCTCGACCTCGGTCTGCGTGAAGGGCGACTTCTCGCCGGTCTCGGCCTCGTAGAGCGAGAGGATGGCGAGCGCGCGCAGGATGTGCGCCTGGCGGTAGCGGGTCGTGTTGGCGCGCAGCGCCGAGGAGGACGACTTGGCGGCGACGCCGTAAGGGTTGATGAAGACGTTCTGGAGCGCGAGCCACATGAAGCGGTGCCAGACGTCGCGCTCGGGCGCGGCCAGGTCGAGGACGGCGGGCGGCATCCCTTTCGTGCTCGCCTGCTTGCGGCCGCCGACGCGGCCGTAGAGAAACGGCACGGCCGAGGCGGCGCGCTGCCACGCGGTCGGGCGCGTGTAGGTGAGCATCCAGACGTGGCGCAGGCGGTCGTTCTCGGGGTCTGCGTCGCCGAGCGTGTCACGCAGGATACTGACGAGCGGGACATCCGTGTGCGGGCCGGCGGCCGCGCCGACGCCGCCCAGGCTGCCGAAGACCGTCAACAGTTCGCCCTCGCGCCCGACCGGAGTTTTTTCCAGCCGGAAGAGCGGCCCGGGGCGGCCGGCGCGCGGCAGCACGTCCTCGTCCGGGGCGATGACGCCGACGACCTGGGCCACCGCGGCCGGGCGCGGGGCGGCGGAGGTGAGGGCCGTGAGGGCCAGCGCAAGTGAGAAGACCTTTCGCGCAATCCGTTGCAGGGTAACGTGGGTCATGTTCACTGTGGCTTCCCGTTGGCTCTCGAAAGGCTCCTGTTGGAGCGAAAGAATTGCGCCGCCCGGCGCAGCTACATCACGTACGACGCGCCCCGCGCGGGGCCGTTAACGGCCCGCCCTCCCGGAGGCAACGCCCGTTCCGCTGGTACTATCAATCTACACGACGCGCGGGAGAATGCCTACCACCCCTCCCCCTCGCAAAAACACTCTCGTCGGCGGATGACGGTCGCCGCTGCGATGCCGCGAAACTCAAACGCCGTTGTCCGAAAAATAACGCCGCGCGTGACGCCGCCGCACGTTCGTGAAGGCTGTAGGGGCAGGGCTTGTCCCTGCCCGCTCAAGGCTCCTTTGAACCCGACTTGAGTTTGTCGAATCGCCGCGGGCAGGGACAAGCCCTGCCCCTACAGTTCTATCGAACGCGTTTGGTTTCAGCGCCCGGCCGAGCCTGTCACTATTCCCACACTCTTCGCGTCGAGCACGTAGACGCGCGCCGAGGGCGTCTCGCCGAGCGTAATGTCTGCGGCCGGGGGGGGCCTCGCGCTGAAGGCGCGAAGTGACTTCGTCGTTGCTGAAATAGCGACGGCCGCGCGCGACGACGACCACGTCCCCCTCGCCGAAAGTCCGCAGCGCCTCGCGGTCGGAGAGTGAGACCGAGCGCAGGTCGGCGCGGCCCGCGAGCCGCAGGTAGTGCGCGAAGAGTTCGGGCGTCTCGTTGGCGACGGCCGCGGCCTCGGGCGCCAGCCGCGCGACGGCCTCGGCGGTCTCGCGCGTGCTCGCGTCGTAGAATTCGTCGTGGGGGAAGTAGCGGCCGGCCGCCGCGCGCCCGCCGCCGAGCGCGTTGGTGTAGAGCCGGAAGTGCGGGGCCGCCGACGCCGAGGCGTAGGCCGAGAAGGAGACGGCGGCGAGCGCGACCGCCGCGCGCGCGTAAAC
>JALZHT010000166.1 GCA_030860645.1 Acidobacteriota bacterium | reverse complement strand
GAACGATGAACAGTCAGACGGGTGGTCTGTAGTTCATCGTTCCGCGCCCCGCGCTCACCGTTTCTTCTACCGGCTCCTCGCCGCGACCTCTTCGTCCGTCGCCGCGTACCAGAGTTTCACGTACCCGTCGAAGCTGCCGCTGGCGAGCGTCCTCCCGTCCGGCGAGAAGGCGACGGCGCTGACCGCCGCCCCGTGGCCTTCGAGCGCGGCCAACTCCTGGAACGAGGTGGCGCTCCAGAGCTTGACGGTCTGGTCGTTGCCGCCGGTGGCGAGCGTCCTCCCGTCGGGCGAAAACGCGATGGTCACGATTACCCGGACGGCGTCCCTGTCGCCTTTGTGGACTTTGAGCGCGCCGACGCGGCCCCGCGTGGCGGCGTCCCAGACCGTCACATGTTCGTCGTCGCCGCCCGCCGCGATCCTCCGGCCGTCGCGCGAGAAGGCCACGGCCCAGATGGGTTTGCCCCCCTCCGCGAGTGTCACCTGCCGCGGGGTCTGCCCGGTCAAATCCCAGAGCCTCACCGCCCCGTCCTGGCCGCCGCTGGCGAGCGTCCTCCCGTCCGGCGAGAAGGCGACGGAGGTGATCTCGCGGGAGTGGCCCGCGAGCGTGAGGGGCTGCGCCTGCGGCGCGCTGACGTTCCAGACTTTGATCTTTGTGTCGCCGCCCCCGGAGGCGAGCCAGCGGCCGTCCGGCGAGAAGGCGACCGAGTAGACGGCCTTCGTGTGGCCGCCGCCGAGGACGACCGCGGCGCGCCCCGGCGCGTCGAGGTTCCAGAGTTTGACGGAAGCATCCCGGCTGCCGGTGGCGAGCAGGCGGCCGTCCGGCGAGAAGGCGAGCGACCAGACGGTGTCTCCGTGCGCCTTGAATCCCGCCAACTCCCGCCGCGAGCGGGCGTCCCAGATTTTCACGTCGCCGTTGAGGTTGCCGGTGGCGAGCCGGCGGCCGTCGGGCGAGTAGGCGACGGTGCTGACCGACGCGCCGATCCCTTTGAGCGTCGCCAGCTCGTGCTGTGCCGTGATGTCCCACAGGCGCACCTTGTTGTCGTCGCTGCCGGAGGCGAGCACGCGGCCGTCGGGCGAGAAGGCGACGGAGGAGACGATGCCGACATCCCTGCCGAGCGTCACGGCCTTCGCCGCCGGATTGGTCGTATCCCACACCCGGACGGTCTCGTCCTCGCCCCCGCTGGCGAGCGTCCTCCCGTCGGGCGAGAAGGCGACCGCGCCGACGGGGCCGTCGTGCCCCTTGAGCATGACCGCCCCCTCCCCCGCCGCGCGCAGGTTCCAGAGGCCGACGTGGCCGTCGTCGCTGCCGCTGGCGAGCGTCGCGCCGTCGGGCGAGAAGGAGAGCGCAAGGACGGGCAGCTTGTGGCCCGTCAAAGTCCTCGGCTCCGGCTCCGGCGCGCCGAGGTCCCAGAGTTTGACGGTGCCGTCGTTGCCGCCGCTGGCGAGCGTCCTCCCATCCGGCGAATAAGCGACCGCGCGCACGCCGTCCTGGCGCACGCGGAGCAGCCGCGGCCCGCCCCCCGGCTCCTTCAGCCTCCACACGAGGACGGCCTCGTCCTTGCCGCCCGCCGCGAGCGTTTGGCCGTCGGGCGAGAAGGCCACGGCGTAGAGGGGCGCGGAGTGGCCGCGCAGGAGCGAAGGCTCCTTCTGCGGCTCGGCCGTGTCCCAGAGCCTGACGGTGTTGTCGTCGGCGGCGACGGCGAGCACGCGGCCGTCGGGCGAGAAGGAGAGCGAGGTGACGGTGGAGATGGGCCGCGCGCCCCAATTCGGCGACGCCAGCTCACGCCGCGCGACCGAGTCCCAGACGATCACCTTCCCGTCCACGCTGGCGGTGGCGATTCTTTTACTGTCGGGCGAGAAGGCGACCGCGGCGACGGCGTCGCCGTGCCCCTCCAGCGTCTCACGCTCTTTGTGATAAAGCTGCCAGAGGTAGTACCACTCGTAGCCGCGCATCTCCGGGACTGAGGCGTCGGGCTGCGGGACGAAGGTGTCGAGCAACTCCCGCGCGTCCTCGACCCGGCCGGAGCGGAACTTCTGCTGCGCCAGGTTGAGGTCGGCCGCGTAGAGCAGGTTGTTGGCCCTCTCGGCCTGCGCCGTCGCTTTGTGCTCGGCCTCCATCGCCAGCGTCGTCTGGAAGACCGCCAGCGATTTCTGCCGCTCGGCCTCGGCCCTGGCGCTGACGGCCTTCAGCTCGTTCGCGTGCGCGATGCGGGCCTGCTCTTCCGCCTCCCGCTTCTGTTCGAGGGTCTCCTTGCGCGCCTCCTCGGCCTCCCGGAAATTCTCCTCGGCCTTCACCCGCTGCGACTCGGCGACCTCTTTCTGCTCTTCCGCGATTTGCCTCTGCCGCTGCGCGTCGGCTTTCTGTTCCTCGGCGATCAGGGTCTGCTCGATGAGCAGCCGGCTCTTGCGCTCCAACTGCTCGGTCTTCTCCAGCGCCTCCTGCTGCTTGGTCCTGGCGTACGCCGCGAGGCCGAGCGAGCACAGCAACAGGAGGAGGAGGAGGAGGGCGACGAGGCGGGTGCGGCGCAACTGGCGGCGGCGCGCCGACTCCCTCTCCTGCGCCTCCCGGTCGCGCGCCTCCCGGCTCTTCTCCAGAAAGCTCATCGAGGCGTCGAAGTCCGGGTGGTAGCGCCGCGCCCACACCTCGTTGGGGTGGGTTTCGTCGCGCCAGTTGAGCGCCAGTTGCAGCTCGGGGTCGCGCCACAGTCCGGCCTCGCCCCGCTGGTAGAGCGCGGCCGTGTCGGCGAGCCGCTGGTAGATGCGGGCCGAGCGCGCCTCCTCCTCCACCCAGCCGTGCAGGCGGCCCCAGCAGCGGATCAGGCTCTCGTGCGAGATGTCTATGGCCGAGTCGCCCGTGAGCGGCACCCCGGCCGGCGGCACCAGGAATGAACGGCCCTCGCGCCGGAAGGGTTCGATGACGGCCGCCACCTCGGCCTCCGTCGCTTCCGTCAGCGCGCAAATCTCGCGCAGCTCAAGCGGTCGCCTGATCTCGCGGTTGTCCGCCCCCCGCTCGGTCAGCCCCTTGAACATCTTCTCGGCGATGCGGCGGCTGCGCTCGTCCGGCAACTCGCCGAAGGCTTCGTCGGCGTGGCGCGACAGGGCCTCGGCCATCGTGCCGATGGCCTCGTAGTGTCGGAGGTCAATCGGCTCGCCGGCCGCGTGGTCGGCCCGCCACATGTCCCACGCGCGCATCAGCGCGTGTTGCAGGATCGGCAACTGATCCTGGTCGTCGCCCATGTCGTTGAGCAGGCGGTTGACGAGCCGCGTGGCGATCTCGCCGCCGCAGACGGCGACGGGGCCGGTGATGGCCTCGCGCCGCTGCTCCCGCGTCAGGCGCGGGATGAGGAACTGGCTCTCGTTGACGGCCTCCGGCAAGTCCCAGAACAGCGCGCAGTCCCCGAGGTAGTCGGAGCGCAGGGTCAAGACCACGTAGATCGGAAGCTCCCTCTGGTTGATCGCGCCGAGGAGCAGTTTGACGAAGGCGGCGGCCTCGTTCTGGTACTCTTCGCCCTCGGCCACCCGCGCGAAGCGGAACAGCTCCTCGAACTGGTCAACGATGACGAGCAGGTTTTCGCTCGCCGGCGTCCGCGTCTGGCGGACGGCCTCGACGAGGCCGAGGCTGCCGCGCCGCAGCGTCGCCTCGGTGATGACGGTCTGGAGTTCGGCGTTCTCCGGGATGTCGGAGCCGAAGACGCCCGGGGCGTTGAGCGCGCGCGCGAGGTTGCCGATGGGGTCGCCGCCCGGGCGCATCAGCGCGACGCGCCAGTTCGAGCCGGCGCTCGGCATGAAGCCGCCGAAGAGCGCCGGCAGCAGCCCGGCCCGGACGAGCGAGGACTTGCCGCTGCCCGAGGTGCCGACGACGGCGACGAACCGCCGCGCGCCGAGCTTGGTCAGCATCCGCTCGCTCTGCCCGTCGCGGCCGAAGTACAGGTTGCTCTCGTGAAACTCGAAGGGCCGCAGGCCCGGGAACGGGTTCAAGGGCACTTCCACTTCCGCCCTGTAGATGTGGTCGGTAATCATCCCTGCGCCCCTTTCGCCTTCCGCAGCCGGGCCAGAAACGTCTGCACGCCTTCGGGCGAGAACGCCTCATAGTTCTTGATGATCGTCGTGTCGTGCTCCCGGAGGCGTTCTTTCGCCTCCGTCCGCGGCGCGCCGAGGTAGACGGCCTTGCCCAGCAGCGGCGCAGCGCGGCCGTAGCCCGCCACCTTCTGCAACTCGCGCAGCTTCATCCGGAGCCAGATCTCGTTGGCCCGCCCGTAGTAGATCAGCACCGCGTCGCAGTCCATGAGGTTCGCCTTGTGATCTTCGTAGACCTGCGCCTCGTCGCCCTCCATGGCGGGCAGCACCACGTCCACCCCTTGATTGAAGAGGTAATCGGCGAGTTCGTTGGCCGGCTGCAAATCCTCCTTGTCGCAGATGAGGTAGAGATTGATCCCCAGCGCCTCGCCCGCGGCCTCGCCCGCGGCCGGCTCCGGTTCGGGGCCGCGGCTCGCCGTTTCGTGGATGATCACCTTGAGGTCTTCGAGCTTGGTTTGCAGCACCTCCGTCCCCTTCTGCGCCTGGTGGCCGAGGAGGAAGGTGTTGATGAACCCCTGCTGCCGCTCTTCGCGGGATTGCAGCCCCGGCGGCATCCAGACGAGGCGCAGGAAGTCCTCGCCCCGCCCGGCCGCCAGCTCGCTCTGGAGGTGGACGACCGACTTCTCCTCGCCCTCCGGGATGATGCCGTAGTGTTCGCCGATCAGGTGGACGGAGAAATGGCTGCGCGACAGGTACTCGCCGACGGCCTGCTTGAGGGAGACGGCGTCGAGGGGCAGCTCCTTGTCGGGCAGCACGGCGTGGCCGTGCTGCTGTAGCTCGCGCTTGACCTGATCCCTCTGCGCGCTGAGGTCGGAGGTGGTCTCGGCCAGGTAGACGGTCTTGCCGGAGGCGGGGGCGGCCGGCTCGCCGGCCGCCGCGCGCCCGTTCGGGGCCTCCGCGGCCCGTTGCATGCCCTCGATGAGTTGTTTGATGTCGTAGGCGAGGTCGTCGAGCTTCTCCCAGTAGCGGATGTCGCGCTGCGGCATGACTTCGGGGCTGAACTCCTTCGCCCGGCCGCGCTCCGGGTCGTACTCGTAGAACTCGTAGCCGAGCACGCCCTGCAACTGCGGCGGGTGCTCCTGCAACGGGACGAAAGTCTTGACGACCTTGAAGACGGGCAGCTTGTGGCCGCCGGGCAGCCCGCCGTTCGCCTTCGCGACCTTGCAGAACTCTTCCAGCTCCCGGATGCACCACTCGGACTTCACGTAGCGCGGCGAAAGGACGGAGACCAGGATCGCGGCGCTTGAGAGTTTCTCGACGAGCGTGTCGGCGAAGATGTCGTTGCCCTGGAGTTTCCGGTCGCGCCAGATGTTCGCCTCCTCACCGAGCAGTTGCCCGAGGCGGATTTTCAACCTCTCGTGGAGACTCTCGACCCACCCCCGGAGGCCCTCGGCCAGAGGCTGGTTGTCGATGTGGGCGTAGCTGATGAAGATGTCATCCTTGTCGTGCGGGGTTGGGCACATCGGTTTCTCCCTGGCAAGCCGGCGAGGTGCGTGAGCTAGTTCGCAGGAGCACGTGAGGCCCTATTTTACTTCCTGGAGGGCGCTACTTGAAGTTTTTTTCTACGACGCCGCGGCCGGCGGGGCCGCGTAGACAAGGCGGGCCGCGTGGAATATAATCCGTGACACTCTCAGGTGTTTGTTTCTGATTGGCTCTCCCGCCAGTTCCCCCTTCCCCGAACGTCGGTTAGCGACCGCTTTGGTGTGCAAACTGATGCGGCGTCCTCGCGCTCTGATGGCCCTTCCGCCGAGAAGTGAATTCCTGGCTTCTCCGCCCCCACGCGTCGCGCGCGAACAGCACGTCCGCTCCCCTTCCCCCTTCGGCCCGACGCCCCGAGGCGGGCGTCGCGTGAGGTGTGTCCCATGAGAAAGACTTTCTTGCTCGGCTTAGTTTTATGCGCGGCCTTCGGCGTGCGTGCCGGTGCGGCCGCCCGGCAGGACGCCGACCCGGCCTCCGTCTACTACCGCGACGGCGCGCGGTTCGCGCTCCAGGGCCGCCTGGAGGAGGCCGCGCGGGCCTTCGAGCAGGCCGTCGCGCTCGACCCGCGCAACGGCAACGCCTTCTACAGCCTCGGGAACGTGTACTCCGAGTTGGGGCGCTGGCCCGACGCGGTCGCCGCCTACCGGAAGGCCGTCAGCCTCAACAAGAATGACGTGGAAGCCTTCAATGGCCTCGGGGTCGCGCTCTCCCGGCGCGGCGTCTACGAGCAGGCCGCCGCGGCCTTCGAGCGTGCCATCGAACTCTACCCGAAGTGGGCCGAGCCGCACTTCCACCTGAGCCAGGTTCGCAGGGCGCTCGGGCAGGAGTCGGAGGCGCGCGACTCTTACGAACGGGCCGTGCGGCTGCGGCCCGACTACGCCGCGCGCCCGCCCCGGACTTTCATGGCGGCGGGGTCGGCGGCCGAGACCGAAGCCCGGAGCGAGAAAGTGTCCGCGGGGAACGTCGCCGCCACCGGCAGCAGGACTGTGGGGAATAACGCCCCGGCTTCGAACGCTGACGCCCCGGCCCCGAATGCCGCCGCGC
>JALZHT010000838.1 GCA_030860645.1 Acidobacteriota bacterium | reverse complement strand
CCTCCGTGCCCGCGGCCTCCCAGCCGGCGCGCCGCGCGGCTTCGAGCAGCGAGCCGGCGCCGCAGCCGATGTCGAGCAGCCGGCCCGTCCGGCGGTAGGGCGCGAAGGAGGCGAAGATTTCGTCGAGGCGCACGCCGATGAAGTCCGGCACCGAGAGGTTCGCGTCGCCGTAGTAGCCGTCGTAGTCGTAGGCCGCGGCGGGCGGGGCCGGGGCGTAGAGCGTGCCGCACCCGCGGCACACGACGACCGCGATGCCGTTCTTGGCCCCCCGCTCCACCCCCCCCTCGCCGGCGCAGGCCGGGCAGCGGCGCTCACTCATCCTCGTCCGATCCCCCCTCAGTCTATGAAGCGCCGGAACCAAAGCTCCAGCATCAGCAGCGTCCAGAGCTGGTGCGTGTAGTCGCGCCGCCCCCCGGTGTGCTCCTCCACCATCCGGCCGACCGCCTCGGGCCGCAGGTAGCCGCGCCGCGCCGCCTTCTCCGAGAGCAGGTGCTCGCGCAGGAACGGCTGCATCTCGCCGCGGAACCAGTGGCCGACCGGCACCCCGAAGCCCATCTTGGCGCGCGACAGGTTCTCGGGCGGCAGGATTTTTTTGAGCGTCCGCTTCAGGATGTACTTCGTCGTCAGGCCGCGCAGCTTCAGGCCCTCGGGGAGGCTCGCGGCGAACTCGATGACGTGGTGGTCGAGGAAGGGCGAGCGCGCTTCGAGGCTCACGGCCATGCTCGCGATGTCAACCTTGACGAGCAGGTCGTTGGGCAGGTAGGTCATCATGTCCGTCAGGAGCGAGGCGTCTACGACGCCCGCGCCGTTGGCGCGCGCGAACCAGGGCGCGAGCCACTGCCGCACGTCGCGCCCGGCCATCTCGCGGCGGAACTCGTCCGTGTACAGCTCCAGCTTGGCCTCCGGGGCGAGGACGCTCACCCAGCGCAGGTAGCGGTCGACGGGCGGGTGGCTCGCCGACTTGAGGAACCGCTTCAGGCTGCGCACGCGCCCGCGCCGCAGCTCGGACGAGGGCAGGAGGCCGACGGCCTGGCGGATGACGCCCTCGCGCAGCGGCGCGGGGATTTTGCGGTAGCGCTCGGCCAGGCGCATCGCCGCGTAGCGCTCGTAGCCGGCGAACGCCTCGTCGCCGCCGTCGCCGTTGAGGGCGACGGTGACGTGGCGGCGGGTCTCGCGCGCGACGTAGTAGGTCGGGATGGCGGACGAGTCGGCGTACGGCTCGCCGTAGTGCTCGACGAGCGTCGGGAGGACTTCGAGCGCGTCGGGGCGGACGACGAACTCGCGGTGCTCGGCCCCGACGCGCTCGGCGACGCGGCGCGCGTGGTGCAGCTCCGAGAAGTCCTGCTCCTCGAAGCCGATGGAGAAGGTCTTGACCGGCCCGGAGCTGACCTCGCTCATCAGCGCGACGACCGCCGACGAGTCGATCCCGCCCGAGAGGAACGCGCCGAGGGGCACCTCGGACATGAGCCGCACGCGCACGGCGTCGCGCAAAAGCTCCAGCGTGCGCTCGCCCGCCTCCTCCTCCGTAATCTTCAGCTTCTTCGAGAAGTCGGGCTGCCAGTAGCGCTCGATTTCCATCTCGCCGTCGGCCCGCAAAGTCAGCGTGTGGCCCGGCTCCAGCTTGCGGATGTCGCGGTAGGCCGTCAGCGGCGCGGGCACGCACATGAAGGAGAGGTAGTGGTGGATGGCCTCGCGGTTGACCTCGCGGCCGACCTCCGGGTGCACGAGCAGCGCCGTGAACTCGGAGCCGAAGACGAACGCCCGGCCGACCTTCGCGTAGAGCAGCGGCTTTTTGCCGACGCGGTCGCGCGCGAGGAACAGCTCCCGCTTGCGCTCGTCCCAGATGGCGAAGGCGAACATGCCGCGCAGGTGCCGGGGGCAGTCCGCGCCGTACTGCTCGTAGGCGTGGACGACGGCCTCGGTGTCGCAGTCGGTGCGGAAGCGGTGGCCGAGTTTTTCGAGGCCGCTCTTCAGCTCGCGGAAGTTGTAGATTTCGCCGTTGAAGACGATCCAGGCCGTGCGGTCTTCGTTGGGGATGGGCTGCTGGCCGCCCGCGAGGTCGATGATGGCGAGGCGGCGCATCGCCAGCCCCGTGTGCCCCTTGAGGTAAGAGCCTTCCTCGTCGGGGCCGCGGTGGCGGAGGGCCTCGTTCATGCGGGCGAGGAGTCGGCCGTCCGCGGGCCGCCCGTCGAGGTTAACGAATCCGGTGATGCCGCACATCGGTCAGAAGTTGATCCTCTCCGAGAGGTCGCGCGCCACGGCCTCGATCTCCTTCTCCTGCCGGCCCTTCCACAGCTCGTAGC
>JALZHT010000837.1 GCA_030860645.1 Acidobacteriota bacterium | reverse complement strand
GCCCTTCCGCGCGAGTGGCGGGTGTTGACCCGCCTACTTTCTGTTTTCCTTGTTCGTGTCGGCGACCGACTTGAGCGCCTGGAAGGTCGGCGGCCAGAGGCCGACGAAGATCGCTGCCGACTTCTTGCCGGTGAAGAAGAGCGCGAGCGACCCGCCGATGGAGGCGAGCGTCAGGATGTGGAACAGGCTGATGCCCGTCGCCGACTTGGTCGACTCGTCCACCGTGCGCAGAGTGGCCTCGACCACGTCTTTCTGGTTGCCCGTCGTCAGCGAGGTTCCCGCCCCGCCCGTCGTCATATCGTCCATAACCCTTGAAGCTGCTGTTGCCATTCGTTCTCCTCCCCTGTTCGTACTAGTTTGCGTCCAAACCCTCGCCGGAAGCGCCGGCCCGGCCCTTCAGCCAGGCGAGACCTGCGAGCAGCGCCACCGAGAGGCCGGCGATGAGCCAGCCGCGGGCGCGGCCCGTCCGCTTTCCGGCCGTTATTTCCGTCATAACTCTTGAACTTGCTAATCGCGTGCCGCGCGCTCGCACCACTCGCGCGTGACGCGGTGGCGGTGCTCGAACGTGCGCCGCAGCCGCCTTTCGACGAGGAGCGGCGCGGCCAGTCGCCCGAGCGGCCCGAGCGGCGGCTCGTACTCGATCTCGTCGCGCAGGACGGCCCCCGCGGCGTGCGGCCGGACGAAGTGGCGGTGACGCCAGCTCCGGAAAGGCCCTTCGCGCTGCACGTCCTCGAACATGCGCGGCGGGTCGTAGGCCGTGTGCTCGGCCACCCAGCGGACGGGCACGAGTCCGAAGAGGCGCGCCTCGATGACGGCCACCTCGCCCGCGCGAAGCGAGGGCGCGGCGCGCACGATGCGCGCGCGCTCCCACGGCGGCGTCAGCCGCTCCAGGGCGTCGGGCAGTTCGTGGAACGCGAAGACGCGCTCGGGCGCGGCGCGGATGATGCTCTCGTGAACGAATCGCAAAACCTTCACCCGGACGTTTGAAATTTCACCCCCGATTCAAGACCCGGCGATTGTGGATTTGCGATGGTGATCGCAAATCCGCAATGGTCTGGAAATTTCCCCCGGCTTGGATTTATCATGGCGGCGAATTTTCGGCGAATCCACCGGGAGTTTTTCAGGGATGTTCACGCTCAACACGACGCCGGCCCCCGCGGACGCGCCGCGCTTCACGCTCGCCTCGCTCGCCGGCCGGCTCGCGGCCCTCGACCGCAGGCCGGCGCTCGACGAGTTGCACGGCTGGCTGAACGCGGTCGAGGTCGGGCCGGAGGAGTTGCGCCCGCACGTCTCTTTCAAAGAGGCCACCTACGCGCGACACCGCGTCTTTGTCAACGACCACGCCGAGTTGCTCGTGCTCTGCTGGCGGCCCGGCCAGCGCACGCCCATCCACGACCACAACGGCTCGTTCGGCGCGGTGCGCGTCCTCTCCGGCGTCATGTGGGAGACGATCTTCGAGATGGGGGGCGCGCGCGGCCTCGCCTACAAGTACGCGCGCGAGTGGACGCCCGGCCTCGTCACCGGGGCCGACATCCCCGACATCCACCAGCTCGGCAACCCGGACGTGAGCGGCCATGACCTCATCACCCTCCACCTTTATGCGCCCCCGCTTACCAGCCTTAATGTCTACCGCGTCGGCCGCCGCGACTCCTACAATACGCTCTGGCTGAATTCGTGGAACCCGACGATTTAGAGCGGTCTGTAGAATACTTTACCACTCGTTGAGAGGCGGTCTGCGAGCGCCCCTCGACGGGCGTTAGTAAGCCCGCGGGTAGGATTTTACTTCTTCGACACCTTCCCGGTTCGCGCGCGCGGCGAACACGCCGGGGCCGGGCGTGCGTCGCGCGCGGTTGAGCGGCCGGGTGCGCGCCGGTAGAATCTCACACCGCGACGCTGGTGGCGAAGAGGCTCTTATAATCTACGCGGCCCGGTTGCCGTGAGGGGCGGCCTTCGCGGTGCCGGGCGACGGAAGGCTGGCTAATTTCTGCATGCTTCAAGGGCGGGATGTCGTCTGCATATCCAGCATCGACTGGGATTTCAACTGGCAGGGGCCGCAGGAGCTCACGTCGCGGCTGGCCGCGACCGGCAACCGCGTGCTCTTCGTCGAGAACACGGGGATTCGCGCGCCGGGGTTGAAAGACGCGGGACGCGTCGCGCGCCGCTTCCAACACTGGCTCGCCTCGCTCGGCTCGCACGGGCCGCGCGCGGTGGGGCCGGCCCTGCACGTCCAGTCGCCGCTCGTCCTGCCGCCCTTCGGCGGGCCTGCGGCCCGGTGGCTCAACGCCCGCCTCTTCCTGCCGCAGG
>JALZHT010000836.1 GCA_030860645.1 Acidobacteriota bacterium | reverse complement strand
CTACGAGGGCGGCTCGCCGCGCGACCCGTCGGGCGGCGACGCGCGCGGCGGGAAGTATTACGGGCTGGCCGCCCTTGAGCTGATCCCCGAGGTCGGACTCATCGCCATCCCCGACCTCGTCGTGCCCGACTTCTACAAGGGCCTCGCGCCGACGCAGGTGCCGCGCGAGGGCGTCATCTTCTCCCGGTGGCTGGCGCGCGTGAGCGCCTTCGACAACCTCGCGCGGGGGCAGCGCGACATCCTCCTGCACTGCGAGAGGATGGGCGACCGTTTCGCCCTGCTCGACCCGCCGCGCGGCGCGCAGCCCGCCCGCGGCGCGCGCAAGATTGAGGACTGGGCCGCCCTCTTCAACCAGTCGCCCGCGGCCAAGAACGCGGCCCTCTACTACCCCTGGCTGCGCGAGAAGGCGGACGACTTCGGCGGGCGCGACCTGTTCGTGCCGCCGAGCGGGCACGTCGCGGGCGTCTGCGCGAGGGCCGAGCGCGAGGGCGGCGTGGGCCGCGCCCCCGCCAACGAGCTGCTGCACGGCGTCGTCGAGTTCGAGTCCTGCGTGACGGACGACGAACAGGGCGCCTTGAACCCGCGCGGCGTCAACTGCCTCCGGAGTTTGCCCGGCAGGGGGCAGCGCGTCTGGGGCGCCCGCACGCTCAGCCGCGACCCCGCGTGGCGCTACGTCAACGTGCGCCGCCTCTGCCTGTTCATCATCAGACAGATCCTCGCCAGCCTCCAGTGGTCGGCCTTCCAGCCGAACGACCGGAGGCTCTGGAACACGATCACGGCGACGCTCACGCTCTTCCTCAACGACATGTACAGGGCCGGCGCGCTCGCCGGCGACACCGCGGAGCAAGCCTTCTTCGTCAAGTGCAACGAGGAGACTAACCCGCCCGAGGTGCTCGACCTCGGCGAGGTCGTCACGCTCGTCGGGTTCGCGCCGGCCCGCCCGGCCGAGTTCGTCCTGGTCACGGTGAGGCGGACGGCCGAGTCCGTCTCGGTCAAGGAACTCTAGGCGCGGCGCCTGGGAGGGCCGCATGAAGAGGGACAAAGACCCTTACGCCAACTACCGCTTCCGGCTGGAGCTGGGCAGCATCACGGTGGCCGGCTTCTCGGAGTGCTCCGGCCTGAACGTCGAGGTGAAGGTCTTCGAGTACAAGGAGGGCGGCAACAACTCGACGACCCTGAAGTTCCCCGAGGCGGCCACCTACGCCAACGTCGTGCTCAAGCGCGGCGTGACGCGCGACCTCGACCTCATCAACTGGCAGCTCGACGTCGTCAACGGGAAGTTCGAGACCAACAAGCGCCCGCAATTCCCGCCCGACAAGAACCCGCCGCCGCCCGGCCCGAAGAAGCAGAGCATCGCCGTCCTGCTCCTCGACGAGAAGGGCGACGAGGTCAGGCGCTGGAATCTCATCCGCGCCTTCCCCGTCAAGTGGTCCGGCCCGGAGTTCAAGGCCGTGGCGAATGAGGTCGGCATCGAGGCGCTGGAGCTGGCGCACGAGGGGATCCAGACCGGGAGCGCGTGAGTCTGATGAGCAGTTCGACCGTCATCGGCGACGTCACGTCAACGCTCGAGCAGTTGCTCAGGGAGGGGCAGCGGCCGAAGGGCACGTTCGCCGTCACGCTGGAGTCGCCGGCCGACGCGAAGGTCGACCCCGGCAAGCCCGCGGTCAACCTCTCGCTCTTCCGCGTCGAGGAGAGCGAGTTCGCGCGCAACGAGGAGTGGGAGGCCGTCGGCACGGACGTCCTCCACCACCCCCCGCTCACGCTCAGCCTCTACTACCTCCTGACGCCGCTCGCCGACAACAAGCTGGACGAGCATCGCGTCTTCGGCGAGGCGATGCGCGTCCTCTACGACAGCCCGGTCGTCGCCGCCTCGCTCCTCAAAGGCGTCCTCGAAAACAGCCAGGAGGAGCTGAAACTTGACCTTTACCGCACGACGCTCGAACAGCTGACGCAGGTCTGGAGCGCCTTCGGCAAGCCCTACCGCGTGAGCGCCGTCTACCGCGTCCGCGTCGTCAGGATCGACTCGCTCGTGGAGCGGGCGACGACCCGCGTCGGCGAGCACCAGATTTCGGTAGACCGCATCTGAGCCGCCCGGCGGCCGGCCACCGAGAAGACATGCAAGCTTACCGCGACAGCCCCGAACACCTCTTCGACGAGCTCCGCAGGCTCGACCTCCTGCTCAACCTGCGCGTGGCCCGGCTGCGCTCCGACCCCGCCTTCGCCGGCTTCACCGAGTTCCGCGGCCTCTTCATCGCCGAGGGGGAGATCGACGCCGTGCTGAGGCCCGAGGGCGCGCCACCGGGC
>JALZHT010000165.1 GCA_030860645.1 Acidobacteriota bacterium | reverse complement strand
GTCCGAGGCGCACGCCGCCGGCGACGCCGCGCTGTACCGCGAAGTCCTCGACGCGCTCGTCAATAAATTTGCCGCCGCACCGGAGTCATTCCGCCGGCTCGTCGAACTCGTCGCCCGCAGCGACGAGCTGCGCGCCACGAGCGCGCTCGCCTTGGCGCTCCTGGAGCGCTGGCGGCAGTCGCCTTCGCGCGCCTCGACCGCCGAACTCCTCCGCGTCGCCGCGCTCTCGGACGACGCCGCGACCTTCGAGAAGGTTCTGACGGGCGTCGCTGAAGCTTACGAGGGCGGCCGCCTGGACGGCCTCGGCGGCGACGAGTTGCGCGCCCTGTTCGAGGGCGAATACTGGGTTCTCTCTTCCGAGGCGAAGCGCTCCGGGGCCGGCTTCGTCCTCAAACGCACGCTCGCGGAAGTCTGCCGCCGCCTGTCGGCCGGCGCGCGCCGCGAAAGCCCCCCAACCGCGGGAGCCGGCGAGGGCCGGGCTTCCGTCTGAGGAAGACCATGAACGACACCATTTTCCTGCTCGTCCCCTACCTCGTCGTGGGGTTCCTGATCCTCATCTTCCTGCTCGTCTTTCTGCGCAGCGTGCTCGTCAACGTCGGCGCGAAAGAGATCGCCATCAAGGAGCGGCGCTACCTCGGCTCGAAGATGCCCCCCGGTCGAGTCGTCGCCACCGAGGGCGAGGTCGGCATCCAGGCCGACGTGCTCAAGCCCGGCCTGCACCTCATCAAGTGGCCTTTCGAGAAGGTGGTGCGGAAAGTCCCGCTCATCGAGATCGGCGCGGACGAGCTGGGCGTCGTTGAGGCCGTTGACGGCGAGCCGATGCCCGCCGGGCGCATCTTCGCCCCAGACCGCGCGCAGAACGCGCACAACAATTTCCAAGACCCCATCGCCTTCATCAAGCGCGGCGGCGTCAAGGGCATCCAGTTGCGCACGCTCCCGCCGGGCCTGTGGCCCATCCACCCGTACCTCTTCCGCGTCTCCATCGCGAAGGCGACGGTCGTCCCGCCGGGCAAGGTCGGCGTCATCACCTCGGCCGACGGCGCGCCGCTCGACGCCGGCCGCCTCCACGGCAAGGCCATTGACGGCCACATGAACTTTCAGGACGCCGAGAGCTTCGTCGGCAACGGCGGCCAGAAGGGGCCGCAGGTCGAAATCCTGACGCCCGGCACCTACCGCGTCCTGACGCAGTCGTCCCCGCTCGAAGGCGGCGACCCCAAGCCCGGCCTCTTCTACACGCGGCTCTACGACGCGACCGTCATCAACGAGAACAACATCGGACTCGTCGAAGCACTCGACGGCGCGCCCCTCGACCCGCGCGACTACGTCGCCAACCCCGTCGAGGGCCACGACAACTTCCAGGACTGCAACGAGTTCATCCGCCGCGGCGGCCAGCGCGGCCCGCAGAAGGACATCCTCCTGCCCGGCACCTACTACATCAACCCGCTCGTCTTCAAGGTCATCCCCGAGTCGGCGCGCGAGATCAGGCCGGGCGAGGTCGCCGTCATCGTCTCGAACGTCGGCAAAGACCCGACCGAGGACATCCGGCGCGAGATGGCGAACAAGGTGCGCGAGCGTTTGGAGCGTGAGGAGCACGAGCAGGTGACGAAGGCCGCCCAGCGCCTCGACAAGCTCGACGGCGAGGAGCGCCGCATCGCCGAGATTCAGGAGGAGTTGATCTCGGGCGACCCGGCCGACGCCCGCCTCGACCAGGGCGCGCACGAGGCGTACGTCGTCCCCGAGGGCTTCCGCGGCATCCAGGAGTCGGTCGTCGGCCCCGGCAAGTACTACGTCAACACGCTGGCGATGACGCCGATCATCATCCCGACGACGAACATGACCGTCGAGTGGACGGCCGAGGAGGTGGACAACACCTTCGACCCGTTCGAGGTCATCTCCAAAGACGGCTTCACGATGAAGCTCGAAGTCCGCGTCGTCTTCCGCGTCAAGCCGGAGGACGCGCCCTTCATGGTCGCCAAGATCGGCAACACCGACAAGCTCATCCAGAACGTGATGCACCCGCTCATTGACTCGATCTTCCGCAACCAGGCGTCCGAGTCGTCGGCGATGGCCTACCTGCAAAACCGCCACGAGGAGCAGGAGCGCGCCGAGGCCCGCGTCCGGATGCACCTCCTGAAGTACCACGTCGACGTGGTCAACGTCCTCATCTGCCACATCCACCTGCCCGAGGAGCTGATGAAGACGCAGACCGAAAAAATCCTCGCCGAGCAGCGCCAGAACATGTACAACGCGCAGCGCGAGGCCGAGGAGAAGCGCATCCAACTGGAGAAGACGAAGGCCCACGCCGACAACCAGAAAGACCTGATGGCCGCGACGGTCGGCGTCGAAATCTCCTCGCGCCGCTCCGAGCAGCGCAAGGCCGAGGCCGAGGGCGAGGCCCACTACATCCTCGCCACGGGCAAGGCCGAGGCCGAGAAGGTGCGCCTGATGGGCGAGGCCCAGGGCGTCGCCTACAAGGAGCAGGTCAACGCGCTCGGGCCGCAGGGCGTCGCGCTCGTCGAGACGCTCAAGGTCATCGGCGAGAAGCAGGTGCGCATCACGCCCGACATCCTCGCCTCCGGCGGCAGCGACGGCGCGGGCGGCGGCATCGGGCAATTGCTCCTGCTCAGCCTCTTCCGCGACCGCCTCGGCATCGAGCAGCCCGCCGGCAACGGCGCGAAGACCGTCGTCTAATAGTCGGACAACAGCCTGAAGCCCGACCGTGAGGGAGGGCGGAAGCGAACGCGGAAGTCGGAACGCGGGACGGTGAACTGAAAGACTTTGTTTTCAGTTCACCGTCCCGCGTTCCGCGTTCATCGCTTCCCAGGCCCTCCCTCACGGCCGGGCGTCCGCGGTTTCTTTTTTTTGAAACCTCGCGTTGACCCGGCGCGTACTTGCGTGTACTGTATTAGTAGATTAATACAGTGGGACGGTTGGAGGGGCGTGTTTATCTCGATTGATGCGTCGAACGGCCTGCCAATTTACTTGCAGATCGTGAACCAGATTAAGACCGGCATCGCCCTCGGGCGGCTGCTGCCGGAAGACCCCCTGCCGTCCGTCAGGCAGTTGGCGCTGGAGCTGGCGGTCAACCCGAACACGGTGGCGCGCGCCTACCTCGACCTCGAATACGAGGGCGTCATCTACAAGCGGCAGGGCGCGGGCACGTTCGTCTCGGCGCAGGGCGTCGAGATGTCGAAGAACGAGCGGCGCAAGGTGCTGGGCGAGCTGATCGAGAAGGCTTTGGTCGAGGGCGTGAACCTCGGCCTCGAAGAGAAGGAGCTGCGCGAGACGTTCGACCGCGTGCTCGAAAAGATCATGCGGGCCAGGCAGGCCGAGGCGGTCGGGCGCTAGGGCCGGCGGAAGAAAATTTGAAGAGAAGGCGATGAACGTGAACGGGGATTTCACCACGGGCGACTACGCCATCGAGACCGAGAAATTGAGTCGAAGCTTCGGCCAGTTTGAGGCCGTCAGGGGCGTCGATTTGAAGGTGACGAGGGGCACGGTCTTCGGCCTCCTCGGCGTCAACGGGGCGGGGAAGTCCACGATCATCAAGATGATCGTCGGCCACCTCCGGCCCACCGCGGGCCGCGTCAGCGTCCTCGGCCGGACGCTCGAAAAAGATTTAATCGAGATTCGCAAGCGCGTCGCCTACGTCTCCGAGAACCGCTACCTCTACGAGTGGATGACGGTCGGGGAGAGCGTCAGCTTCACCCGCGCGTTTCACGAAAGTTGGGACGACCGCAAGGCGGCCGACCTCCTCAAACGCTTCAGCCTGCCGGCCGAGAAGAAGGTCAAGCAACTTTCGCGCGGCAACCGCGCCCGCCTCTGCCTGATGCTCGCGCTCTCCTTCAACCCCGAACTCATCATCCTCGACGAGCCGACCTCGGGCCTCGACCCCATCGTCCGCCGCGACTTCATCGAGAACATCGTCTCGGAGATCGCCGACGAGGGCAAGACCGTCCTCTTCTCCTCGCACATCGTTGACGAGGTCGAGCGCGTCGCCGACTACGTCGGCATCATCAACGACGGCGAGCTGCTGCTGACCTCCTCGCTCGACGACATCAAGGCTTCTTACAAGCGCGTCCGCTACGCGACGAACGGGAGGCGCCCCGAGCTGGCCGGCGTGCCCGGCCTCCTGATGGTCGAGAACGGGCGGCACGAGCAGGTCTTGACGGTGAAGGACTTCGGCGAAGAGGTCTTGGGGGCTTTGGGCGCGCGCGGCGTCGCGAACCCGGAGGTGCTGCCGATCTCGCTCGAAGACATTTTCGTGAACACGGTGCGCGCCGAGCGCCAGAGGAGGGCCGCCCGATGAGCCGCGAGATGGTTAAAGCTCTGCTCTGGAAAGAATGGCGCGAGACGCGCTGGAAGTGGCTGGCCTTCGCCTTCGCGTTCCACATCCCGCTCGCCATCGCGGGGCTGGTCTTCGCGCTCAAGGAGAGCGCGCGGTTCGACCTCTACGCGATGAGCGACGCCATCGCGGCGCAGGTTTTGGAGGTCGCGCTCGTCTTCCAGTCCGGCTTCCTGATCACGGCGGGCCTCTTCCTGCTCGCCTTCTTCGCGGTCGGCTCGGTCGGGGCCGAGCTGGACAACCGCAGCATCTTCTTCCTCTTCGAGCGGCCCGTGCGCCGCGGCCACGTGCTGCTTTTGAAGTACGCGGTCGGCGCGGTGCAGACGATGACGTGCGTCGGGCTTTCGATCCTGACGACGGTCGCGCTGACCTACTTCGTCGCGGCGGCCGTCGCCGCGAACGTGACGCTCGCCGGGTCGTGGGGCGCGTTCTCGACCGTCATCGCCAACGCGACGCGCGGCACCGTGTGGACGATGATCATCGGGCTGATGGTCTACTCGGCGACGTTCCTCTTCTCGGTGCTCTTCGAGAAGTGGTGGATCGCGGTCATCGCCGGGGCCGTCTCGCTCGTCGGCATGTTCTACTACTTCGGCGAGAATCTGTTCGAGTGGGTCATCAGCCGCGCCACGCGCGACCCGCAGGGCGACGGCGTCAACCTCGAATTCTACAGCCGCCTCGACCCCCTGCCGATCATCATCATGCTCTCGGTCTCGGCGGCCCTCTACCTCGCGTCGCAGTACGTCTTCGCGCGGAAAGAGATGAAATGAATTTTTGATTTGCGATTTTTGATTTTTGATTGTAAGAGGGCGCGGCCGTCGTCTTCCAATCGCCAATCAAGAATCAAAAATCTAAAATGCCCTAATAACGGAGGTGCGTTGTGAACAGACTGAAGCGGAAGCCTTATATTTTCGGGATCGCGGCGGCGGCGCTGGTGGTGACGGTGGCGGCCTTGCAGTTCGCGCGGCCGTCGCGGGCCGAAAGCCCGCGGCTCGAAAGGTTCCTGCCGGCCGACGCGGTCGGCTTCGTCGAGGTGAACGACCTGCGCGCGCAGGCCGTGCGCGTCATCGAGTCGGAGGCGTGGCGCGAGTTCAGCCGGGAGAACCAGGCGGCCAGCTCGCTCTTCATGATCGCCGCCAACCACGCCGGCGTGCTCGACGCGAGCTACGCGCTGGCGCTCGTGGGCGCGGGCGCCGACGGGCCGCAGTTCGTCGTCGTCGCCGAGTTCAACGGCAGCGGCGCGCGCCGCACCTTCGAGAACCGCGTCCTGCGCCTCGTGCGCGAGGCCGGCGAGCGTGGCGTGACGACCGTCACCGAGCAGCACGGCGACGTGACGCTCTCGACCGTCACGCCGGCCGGGGGCAAGGGCTTCACTTACGCGCAGACGGGCAGCACGCTCTTCCTCTCGAACGCGGCCGACGCCGTCAGGCGCGCCCTCGACGTGCGCGCCGGCAAGACGCCCTCGCTCGAAACCAACGAGACCTTCGCGCAGGCTCGCGCGCGCGCGAGGTACGCCGACGGGATGTTCGGCTACCTCGACGGCGCGGCCCTGACGCGGCTGATTGATTCCGCGCCCGCGGGCGAGCAGCAGCACCACGGCCTCGCCGCCTTCCGCCAACTCTTCCACGGCGTGGGCGCGAGCGGGGTGCAGTCGGTCGCCTTCACGAGCGCGTTCGAGGACGGCCGCGTGGCCGAGCGCTTCGTGGTCGTCGCGCCGCAGCGGCAGGGCCTGCTCGGCACGGTCGCGTCGAACCCGCCGACGCCGCAGGCGCTGCTCGCGCTCGTCCCCGAGGACGCCGTCCAGGTCTTTGACGCCTCCATCTCCAACGCGCCGCAGTCCTTCGACGAGATGCTCGCGCTCGCCGACCAGGCCGCCGCGCAGGCGGGCAAGAAGAGTTTGAGTGACGCGCTCGCCGAGTTCACGGACAAGACGGGCGTGAGCCTGCGCGACGACATCGTCCGCTCGCTCGGCGCGGAAGTCTGTTTCGCGCAGGTGGGCACGGGCGACGAGCGCGCGGGCGTGCTCATCCTCGGCGTCCGCGACGAGCAGGCTTTCGCGCAGGTGCTGGAGAAGTTCGCCGCACACAAGCAGCGCGCGGTCGCGTCGCGCGAGTACCGCGGGGCGACCGTCCGCGGCATCGCGGGCGAGAAGGGGCGGGGCATGGAGTACGCCTTCGTCGGCGGCAACTTCGTGATGAGCGGCGAGGGGCGCGGCGTCGAGCGCGTCATCGAGACGGCGCAGGGCGGCCCGTCGCTGCGCGCGGGCGCGGCCTACCG
>JALZHT010000835.1 GCA_030860645.1 Acidobacteriota bacterium | reverse complement strand
GGCCGCGCGCGTGCCCGCGCCCGAGGACGTGCTCGGCTTCCGGCCCGGCGACGACCGCAAGCTCGCCGCGTGGTCTGAGATCGTCGAATACTTCCGCCGCCTCGACGCCGCGAGCGACCGCGTGAAGTTTGAAGAACTCGGCCGGACGACCCTCGGCGCGCCCTTCGTGCTGGCGACCATCAGCGCGCCGGAGAACCTCGCGCGGCTCGACGAGTTCAAAGAGATACAGCGCCAACTCGCCGACCCGCGCCGACTCGGCCCCGACGCCGACCGCGCCGCCGCGCGGCTCATCGCGCGGGGCAAAACAATCGTCCTCGTCACCTGCGGCGTCCACTCGACCGAGGTCGGCTCGACGCTCTCCTCCGCGCTCATCGCGCACCGCCTCGCCTCGTCCGACGAGCCGGAGGTGCAAAAGATTCTGCGCGAAGTGATCGTCCTGCTCGTCCCCAGCCTGAACCCGGACGGCGTAGACATCGTCAAGCGCTGGTACGACCGCACGCTCGGCACGCCCTATGAGGGGACGAGCCCGCCCGAGCTGTACCACAAGTACGTCGGCCACGATAACAACCGCGACTGGTACGCCTTCACGCAGGTCGAGACGCGTTTGACCGTCGCCCGCGTGCACAACGAGTGGCACCCGCAGATCGTCCACGACATCCACCAGCAGGGCACGCACGGCTCGCGCCTCTTCCTGCCGCCCTACATGCAGCCGGTCGAGCCGAACGTGCCGCGCCAGCTCGTCGAGGGCTACACCGAACTCGGCCTCGCCGTGGCGAAGAGGATGCTGGCCGCCGGCTTCAAAGGCATCACCTGGGACTCGACCTACGACGCCTGGACGCCCGCGCGCGCCTACTCGCACTACCACGGCGGCGTCCGCATCCTCTCCGAGACGGCCTCGGCCCGCCTCGCCACGCCGATTAATCTGAAGTTCGAGGAGCTGCGCTCGCGCGAGGGCTACGACCCGCAGAAGCCCTCGGCCAACTTCCCCGAGCCGTGGCGCGGAGGCCCGTGGCGTCTGCGCGACATCACCAACTACATGACGACGGCCGCCTTCGAGCTGTTGAAGCACGCCGCCGAGAACCGCGAGCACTGGCTGCGGCGCTTCTACGAGGTCGGGCGCGAGGCCGTGCGCCCGCGGCGGGCCGGCGAACTCCTCGGGTTCAAAATTAAGCGCGGGAGGAACACTGACACGCTGGAGGAAATCCTGGAGCGCGGCGGCGTCGAGACGAGCCCCGTGGCCGTCAGGCCGCGCCCCGGCGCACCGCCCGCGCCGGGGCCGGACGTATACGTCCCGCTGGCCCAGCCCTACGGCGCGTTCGCTAAGGCCCTGCTCGAAAGGCAGACCTACCCGAACCTGCGCGACGCCGCCGGCAACCCCGTCCCGCCTTACGACGTGACGGCCCACACGCTGCCGCTCCTGTTGGGCGTCGAAGTCGAGCCGGTCTACCGCCCCCCGCGCACCACCGGCCGTGTGCGGACGGGGAGCGTCACCACCCCGCCGGCCCCCGGCCCGACCGCCACGCGCCCCGCGCAGAGGCCCGCACGCCTCGGGCTTTACAAGTCGCACGTGCCGTCTATGGACGAGGGCTGGACGCGCTGGGTTTTGGAGCAGAACGGTGTCGGGTACGTCTCGCTCGACGACGCGCGGGCGCGCGCGGGCGATTTGCGTCGCGACTTCGACGCCATCGTCATCCCCGACCAGTCGCCGCGCGCGATCCTCGAAGGCCACCATCGGGGGACGATGCCGGAGGAGTTCACGGGCGGCCTGGGCGAAGAGGGGGTGAGGGCTTTGCGCGAGTTCGTCGAGCGCGGCGGGACGCTCGTCTGCCTCAACGACGCGTCGAACTTCGCCATCGAGCAGTTGAAGCTGCCGGTGCGTGACGTGACGGAGGGGCTGAAGCGGACGGAGTTCTTCGTGCCCGGCTCGATCCTGCGCACCGTGCTCGACACGACGCACCTGGTCGCGCGGGGGATGCCGCGTGAATCCGTCGCGTGGTTCGAGGACTCGCCCGCCTTCGAGATCAAGGGCGACCCGCCGGCGCTCGCCCGCGTGAAGGTCATCGCCCGCTACCCGCACTCGGGCGGCGCCCTGCTCTCGGGCTGGCTGCTCGGCGAGCAACACCTCCGGGGCCGCGCCGCGCTCGTCGAGGTGGGCTTAGGGGCGGGCCGCGTCTACCTCTTCGGCTTCCGCCCCCAGTACCGCGCCCAGTCCCACGCCACCTACCCGCTCCTCTTCAACGCCATCAACGCGAAATAAAAGTTTCGAGTTGCGGGTTTCGAGTTTCGAGTTGAAGACGCCTTGTCTTAACT
>JALZHT010000164.1 GCA_030860645.1 Acidobacteriota bacterium | reverse complement strand
GTCCCTGCCCGCGCTGCATTCATCAGATTCGACGTTGAATCATGGCGACACTTGAGCGGGCAGGGACAAGCCCTGCCCCTACAGAACCGGCGCGAGTTGGCGTTTTGAAATCGAGTCTGAACGGTCGGGCCGAATCTCTGTGGAACTTTCGCGGCCTCTGGTTTGAATGGGATACGCGCCACGTCCGGGCGGCGACCGCCGGGTAACTTTCCGGCTGCCGTTCACGTATTAGCCGGCGCGGATGGTATCATCGGGCTTCTCAGTCGAGCCGCTCTCCCCGAATCACCCTGACTAAAACCGAGGTTGAAGGACATGAAAAGAATCGCTCTGGGCCTCCTCGTGCTCCTGCTGTGCGCGCCGGCGGCGCTGGCGCAGAAGGTGCCCGTCCAGGAAGTGACCTTAGACAACGGCCTGCGCCTGCTGATGGTGCCGCGCAAGGGCGACCCCAACATCGCCGCCGGCTGGATCGCCCGCGTCGGCTCGGTCAACGAGCGCCCCGGCATCACCGGCCTCTCGCACCTCTTCGAGCACATGATGTTCAAGGGCACGCACGCCGTCGGGACCAAGAACATCCAGGACAACCTGAAGCTCCTCGAAGAGATGGACACCGTCCGCGCGGAGCTGCGCCGCGAGGAGCAGGGCCTCATCCGCCGCGCCACCCTCGGCGAGATCGCCGACGCCAGAGACCCCAAGTTCCGCTCCGAGCGCCACCAGCAACTCCTCGCCAAGTTCGAAGAGCTGACCAAGCGCGAGAAGGAGCTGATGGTCAAGGACGAGTTCGACCGCATCTACACGACGGCCGGCGCTTCCGGCATGAACGCCGGCACGTCGAACGACTTCACCGTCTACTTCATCAACGTCCCGGCCAACAAGCTGGAGCTGTGGTTCTGGATGGAGAGTGACCGCCTCGCCAACCCCGTCTTCCGCGAGTTCTACTCCGAGCGCGACGTGGTGCACGAGGAGCGGCGGCTGCGCACCGAGTCCACCCCCATCGGCAAGTTCAACGAGCTGTTCGAGGCCATGTTCTGGCAGTCCTCGCCTTACGGCTGGCCCGTCGTGGGCTGGCCCTCCGACCTCGAAGGCATCACGCGCGAGGAGGCGCTCGAATACTTCGCCGTCAACTACGCGCCCAACAACCTGACGGCCGCCCTCGTCGGCGACTTCGAGCCGGCGCAGGCGGTCGAATTCGCGAAACGTTATTTCGGCCGCCTCAAGCGCGGCCCGCGCGAGCCGGAGCCGGTGCGCACGCGCGAGATGCCGCAGCTCGCCGAGACGCGCATGATCGCCTACGCCGAGACCGTGCCGCAGGCGCGCGTCCGCTACCACACCGTCGCCGAGGGCCACCCGGACGCCTTCGCCCTCTCCGTGCTCGCCAGCCTCTTAAACGGGCGGACGGGCCGCCTCTACAAGTCGCTCGTGCTCCAGCAGGAGGTCGCCAACTCGGCCGCGGCCGGGCAGAACAGCCTCAAGTACGAGGGCTATTTTGAATTGAACGGCGTCGCCAAGCCGGGCCGCAAGCCCGAGGAGGTCGAGCAGGCGCTCTACAAGGAGATCGAGCGTCTCCAGAACGAGCCGGTGCCCGAGCCGGAGTTGCAGAAGGTCAAGAACCAGTTCGCGGCGAACACCTTCCGCGGCCTCCAGTCGAACTTCGGGCTGATGGTGCAACTGCTCGTGCGCGACGGCAACCGCGGGTGGGAGACCATCAACACCGACCCGGCCCGCTTCCAGGCCGTCACGCCCGCCGACATCCAGCGCGTCGCCAACAAGTACTTCAAGCCGGACGCGCGCACCGTCGGCATCTACTACACGAAGAAGCCCGAGGGGCCGACGGCGGAAGACCCGGCGCTGGCCGGTCTGACCGACGAGGAGAAGGCGCAGGTCAATCAGCTCAAGCCGATGCTCGCGCAGGCCAAGCCCGAACAGCTCAAGGCCGTGCTCGCGCAGGTCGAGCAGCAGGCGGGGAGCGCGCCGGCCGAGAAGCAGAAGTTTTTCCAGGCGGTCAGGAAGATGCTGGAAGACCGCATCAAGCAGCTCGAAGGGGGTAAGCAGTAGCCATGAAGAAAACGGGACGGACTCTTTCGGCCTTCCTCGCGCTGGCGCTCGCGCTGCTCGCGCCCGCCTCGCTCCCCGCGCAGACGGCGACGCCAATCCCCGCGCGCCCGAGCGAGCTGAAGTTCAAGCCCCTGATGTACACGCCGCCCAAGCGCGAGCAGTACCGCCACGTGTTGCCGAACGGCGTCGTCGTCTACGCGGTCGAGGATCACGACCTGCCGCTCGTCAACGTCTCGCTGCTCGTCCGCGCGGGCGCGTACCTCGAACCCGCGGGCAAGGAGGGGCTGGCGGCGCTGACGGGCAGCCAGATGCGCGGCGGCGGCACGACCTCGAAGACGGCCGAGCAGTTCGACGAGGCGGCCGACTTCCTCGCCGCCAACCTCACCAGCTTCGTCGGCGGCACGCAGGGCGGGGCCAACCTGAATGTCCTCGCCAAAGACATTGACGCCGGCCTCGCGCTCTACTTCGACATGCTGAAGAACCCGGCTTTCCAGGAAGACCGGCTGAAGCTCGCCAAGAGTCAAATCCTCCAGCAGATGGAGCGGCGCAACGACCGCACCGACGCCATCGAGGAGCGCGAGTGGAGCCGGCTCTTACAAGGCCCCGACCACTTCTCGACGAGGCAGACGACGAAGGCTTCGGTCGAGTCCATCACGCGCGCCGACCTCGCGGCCTTCCACAAAAAGCACTTCCACCCCGGCAACTTCATCTTCGCCGTCTCGGGCGACTTCGCCACCAAGCAGATGCTCGCCCGGCTCGACGCGGCGCTGAAGGGCTGGCCGGCGTCGAAGGAGGCCGCGCCCGAAGTGCCGAAGCCGACACACACGCCCCGGCCCGGCGTCTACGCCGTGCACAAGCCGGACGTGAACCAGGGGCGCGTCAGCATCGGCCACGCCGGCTCGATGCGCGACAACCCGGACGCCTTCGCGCTCGACATCATGAGCGACATCCTCGGCGGCGGCGGCTTCACCTCGCGCATCACCTCGCGCGTGCGCTCCGACGAGGGGCTGGCCTACGACGCCGGCTCGTTCTACGGCCTCGGCGTCTACTACCCCGGCGACTTCCGCGCCACGTTCCAGTCGAAGAGTCAGACCGTGGCGCAGGCGGCCGACATCGTCATCGAGGAGATCAACCGCATCCGCACGACGAAGGTCACGCCCGAGGAGTTGGAGACGGCGAAGAACTACGCCGTCGAAATCTTCCCGCGCTTCTTCGCCACCGCCGGGCAGGTGGCCGGCACCTTCGCGGCGGACGAGCTGACGAAGCGCCCCGCCGACTACTGGGACAAGTACCGCGACCGCGTCCGCGCCGTCACGGCCGAAGACGTGCAGCGCGTCGCGCAGCAGTACCTCCGGCCCGACAGGCTGGTCATCCTCGTCGTCGGCAACCTCGACGAGATCGCCCGGGGCAACCCCGCCCGCCCGCAGCACTCCATCACCAAGCTCGGTAACGGGCAGATCAAACGCATCCCGCTCCCCGACCCGCTGACGATGGTCTACCCGGCGGACGGGCAGTAAACCGCCCGCGACGACAAACGGAAGGCCGCCGGCCCAAGTGCGACTTGAGCCGGCGGCCTTCGTGTTGCGCGGCGGCGTGACCGCCGCGGGGGTTTCGGGGTTACTGCCTGATCTCGACGGCGCGCTCGGCGACGCCGCCCAGCGGGGAAGCCGCGCAGACCTGGGTCGGGATGGTCGCGGCCGGGCGCTGGCGGAACGACCAGCTCCCGTCCACCTGGCTGACGGTCGCCGAGCCGAGCTGCGGCCCGGCGCAGCCCGTGGCCGTGGAGTTGATGCCGCCGGCGTGGATGCTGACGCTGGCCGCGAACAGGTTCTGCGAGTTGCGGGTGTTGATGCCGCTGACGCGCAGTTCCCGGTCGCCCGTGCGGCCCTGGGCGAACGTGATGGCGACGCCGTCCTTGCCGGGCTGCTGGGTGATGACCTCGGTCTCGACGAGGACGGCGTAGAGCACGTTCTGCGTCGCGTCGAAGTAGCCCTCGGCCGAGGCGAGCGTGCCCTCGAAGCCGATGAGCTTGTCCATCGTGATCTCGTTGCCGCCGGCGTCGGTGAGCTTGTGCGGGAAGCGCGCGTCGGCGTTCATGCGG
This sequence comes from Acidobacteriota bacterium, assembly GCA_030860645.1. GTDB lineage: Bacteria > Acidobacteriota > Blastocatellia > Pyrinomonadales > Pyrinomonadaceae > QHXN01. The sequence goes on along the minus strand of JALZHT010000164.1, from coordinate 2,484 downwards.
ATGACCGCGCCGTTGATGCGGAACGACTGGTCGTTGACGTTCACGTCGCTGAGCGTGCCGGAGATGACGTTCTCGGCGAACTCGACGAAGACCGAAGTCGCCACGAACGAGACGCAGGTGCCGGTGGCCGTGGTGGTGGTCGTGATGTCGCCGAGCGAGATCACCGTGCCGCCGATGATCGAGCGCGACGACTCCGCCGCCGGGTCGGTCAGGGCCTCGAACGTGATGTTGCCGACGGCCGCGTCCGCGTCTTCCGTCTTGATGTTCATGGTGGCGGGGACGGCGAAGGTCATGCCGTTGGCCGTGAACGTGCGGTTGGTGCGGTCGTAGGCCGTGATCTTGCCTTCGACCTCGTAGGCCGTGGCGTCGGCCGTCGGCGCGTGCGAGACGGGGACGCAGGGGGCCGTCTGGGCGTTCGTCTGGGCGGCGGCCAAGAACATCAGCCCGGTCACGAGGAGGGCGAGCAGGCCGGATTTGCGGGTGGTCGCAGTGTTGAACTTCATTTCGGGTCAGTCTCCTTAAGAGTGTGTTAGGGGTCAAAGTCGGCCGCGGGAGTGAAGCCGTCCGTGTCGCCGCCGCAAGCGACGCGCTGGTGGCGCACACAGACTTCCTCCGCGCGGCGTGGTGTGGTCCGCTCCGACGCAGGCCGGCCCGTCCCGCCGCACGCGTGGAGAGGCGAGAGTCGTTGGCGAATGCCTCGCGCCCGACGGCGCGGCGCACTCGTCCGACGCGACACGTTTCGTGTCGCCCGGTGGCCGACTACTGGTGTCGGAAGTTACTGCCGGACTGCTCGACTAAGACGAATAAATATCTGCGAGCTTTATGAGAGCCGGCGGCGTTACTGGCCCGCCGGCAATGGGGACGCACGGTGCGCGGGTAGAGAACGCACCGGCGAGCAGCGGCGTGGCCGCTCCGCGTCGAATCAGGCAGCGACGAGGCACATGGCAATCACCGTGCCTTTGCGCCGCGTCGCGGAAAAGCCTTTCGCGAAAGGGTTCGCGCCCGCCCGCGACGCGCCGGGGGTGTTTCACGGTGTGCCACCGCCGCGGCCCCTTTGTTCAAAAATGAAACTCGGCGCGGCGAGGATTAAGAATCCGGCATTAGCCACAGAGGCACAGAGAAGAAGAAGAAAGAATAAAACCCTTGCCGGGGAGTTGAAGCTGGCATCCGCCGCCCGACTCCCCGGCAAGGGTTTTTAATTCTTCTTCCTTCTTCTTTGTGTCTCTGTGCCTCTGTGGCTAATCTTCCTAGAGTCGCTGCCGGCTCTTGAGAATCTTGACGAACGAACCGGCGTGCAGTTCTTCGGGGGTCAGGCCCGTGAGCCGCGTCGCCTCCGCTTCGGTGACGGCCCCGCAGTTGGTCGCGCGGAGGAAGTAGTTGAGAAGTCCCTGCCCCGTCGCGGCGTCGTCGAACACGTCGCCGACGAGCGTGGCGCGGGCCGCCTTCTCGACGAAGTTGCGGAGGCGGTCGGCGGCCGGGTCGAGGCTGTCGAGGAAGAACGAGTAGACGGCGGCGTAGCGCGTCGGCAGTTGCGCCGGGTGCAAGTCCCAGCCCTGGTAGAAGGCGTTCGTCAGAGAGTGCCGGACGTGCTCGTAGTGGAGCCGCCACGCGCGGTGGACGCTGCGGCGGTTCTCCTCCTCCTGCTCGGGCGTGAGCGGCGTGCCTTCGGCCGGGCGGTGGGCGGGGACGGGCATGACGTTGGTCGCGCCGTCGGAGAGCCAGATGCCGGTGCCGCCGAAGGCGACCTGCATCATGTGGCGCGCGAAGTCGCAGGCGGGGTGGAGCATGTGCTGGTGCGCGGCCGTGATCTGGCAGCTCGCCGTGTAGTCGTAGGTGCCGAAGTGCGCGGCCACGCAGCGGCCTCGGGCCGCCGCGAGCAGCAGGGGCAGATTCGAACGCCCGCGGTGGTTGATGACGGACTGCGTCGTCTCGATCATCATCTCCATCTTGAGCGACCCGCCGGGGAGGCCGAGCGCCGGCTCCAGCAGGTCGAAGAGGTCTGCGAGCGCCGAGACGTGCGCCGGGTCGGTCACTTTCGGGAGCGTGACGACGAAGTTCGCGGGGAGCGCGCCGCCGGTCTCCTCGGCGAGCGTCGAGACGAAGATGTCGAGCGTGCGGAAGCTGCGCGCGCGCAGCTCCTCGGTGAACGGCTTGATGCGGATGCCGACGAAGGGCGGGAGCGTGCCGGCGCGCGCGCCCTCGGCGGTCTCGCGCGCGGCCTGCACGGCGTGGCCGTCCTCCTCGGCGTCGGGGCGGTTGCCGTAGCCGTCCTCGAAATCAATCCGGAAGTCCTCGACCGGCTCGCGCCGCAGCTTCTCGACGACGCGCGTGTGGACGGTGTGCGCCAGCCAGAGCGGCTTCTGCTCGCGGCGTAAGCTTTCGGCGTCGCGCCCCAGCAGCGCCCGCACGGCCGTGTCGTCCTCGACCGAGGAGGGGAGCGAGTCCGCGCCCGGCAGCCCCGCGGCGCGCGCGAAGGCGGCGAAG
>JALZHT010000163.1 GCA_030860645.1 Acidobacteriota bacterium | reverse complement strand
CGTCATCCCCGTCGGCCTCGACTCGCCCCACGGCCACCCGCACCCCGCGGTCGTCGGGCGCTGGCGCGCGGCCGGCGCGCAAGTCCTCACGACCGGCGAGCGCGGCACGATCACCGTCAGCACCGACGGCCAAGACTTGAAGGTGGAGACGTTCGTCCGGCGGTAGTGTCGCCAAGTCTCCCTGACCGCTTATCATTTACCTTCCGAAAGTGATAAGCAGGCAGGCGAGAATTTCATTGACTTTGACTTTGAGCAGGAGTAGAAGTCCGTGTGCCGACTCACGCTGTCCACAGCCTTACATGCTGTGTGACGTTTCTCTTACCTCACCTCTGATACGGTAAAGGAGATATGTTATGAGTCCCCTTCTGCGGTTGATTTTGCTGGCAGCTTTCTCATTAGTATTTGTAACTTCTATCTATTTTCAAGCTAGTTCCGGTCAGGTAGGCGAGGAGCAGGACAGAATCATAGAGGTGCCGTCTTTCTCCAACGAGCCGGTAAAAATCTCAGAGCTGAGGGCAAAGGGGCGAGGGATCAGAGCGGGCGAAAAGTTTAAGGATTCCAACGACTGGTTCAAAGGGTTGACGATCAAAATCAGCAACACTTCAGACAAGCCCGTGAAGTATGTGAGCGTTCTCGTAACCTTTCCGAGGCCCAAAAAGCAGAAGGAAGCGGGGCAGCTCCCCTTCGGCGAACGGCTCACCTACGGCTTCAGTCCGGTTGACCTGAGCGGGCCCGCAGGCTCCGGCCCGGTCCCGTCCATACCGCCGGGCGAAAGTATAGAGCTGGTTCTGTCTGAGAAGCATTTCGATGAGTACGCGGCTGTGCTGAAAAGGCTCGCCTTCCCGGATGCTATCAAGCGGATAGAAGTCACCCTCCAAGAGGTAGGGTTCGAGGACGGACTGTTATGGAGCGGGGGAGAATTCTGGCGACGAGACCCAAACAACCATGATAAGTATGTCCCGGTGTCGAAAGGAGAAGTTAAGTCCCCCCTTTTTTTTAAAGAGACCAACCCCTCAGTAGCCATAAACAAGAACTCGGCAGTCCGTTTCCAAAAGATACTGTGGGAGCCGCCGCCATTACAAACTCCCGGCTGTTTTTGGGCAAGCTTTGAAATCAACGGTAGTTGTGACGACGAATTGACCTGTTGGGTCAAGAATCGCGTGGTTAGAACTGACGAGCCAAGCACATGATCAGAAACCCGAACTGATTAACGCACGATGCAGGACAAATGAGGGCACACTTTGCAATGTTCAAAAGGAGGTCTGGACAGTCAAGCCGTGCCCCACTCCGACCCCCACGCCGACGCCGACGCCGACGCCAACCCCGTCCGTGTGTCGGCCGTGCCAGGGCGACGCGGGGTATGGAGAATACAACTATGAGACTTGTTACCCCGACTATCACTGGAGTTGTACCCAATGCAGATGTATTCGTAACTCGCCGATATTGGTAGACGTGCTTGGAAACGGCTTTGCCCTCACGGATGTGAAGAACGGCGTTCGATTCGATTTCTATGGTGGGGGACTTGCGCCCATCACTTTAAGTTGGACGGCCGCCGGCTCGGACGACGCATGGCTGGCGCTTGACCGTGATGGTAACGGCACGATAGACAATGGCTCTGAGCTATTTGGAAACATCACGCCGCAGCCGCCATCCGGTGAGGAAAACGGCTTTATCGCGCTGGCCGAGTATGACAAGGCGGAGGGTGGCGGCAACGGTGACGGGGTAATTGACGGTCGCGATTCCATCTTCTCTTCATTACGGTTGTGGCAGGACACGAACCACAACGGCGTCTCCGAGCCCGGAGAGTTGCACACGCTGCCGTCCCTGGATGTAGTCCGTATGCACCTCGGGTACAAGGAGTCGAGGCGTACCGACACACACGGCAACGAGTTCCGCTACCGTGCGAAAGTGGACGACGCCAAGGGCGCGAAGGTGAATCGCTGGGCGTGGGACGTGTTCCTCGTCGCGGGGCGGTGAGCGAATTCGCCAGGTATTGCGGCAAGCCGGCAGGCTCGGATGGCTGCCGGCTTGCTGCTTTGTGGTCTCATACGCGGCGGGGAGGGCTTCCTGTATTGAGCAAAATCAATTTTGCTCAGTACGTAATTCGGCTAGTAAGTCATACACACACAAGCGTACTGAGCAAAACTTTGTCCTATAAAACGACGCGCACCTCCTCGACGCAGACTTTTATTGACGCCACGCGCCCCGCCCTCGCCGTCATCCCCGTCGGCCTCGACTCGCCCCACGGCCACCCGCACCCCGCGGTCGTCGGGCGCTGGCGCGCGGCCGGCGCGCAAGTCCTCACGACCGGCGAGCGCGGCACGATTACGGTCAGCACCGACGGCGAAGACCTGAGAGTCGAGACATACGTCTCGACCGTAAAAAGATGACCGCCCGCCGCTCCCTATGAACGGCGGGCGGTCTACGTTTGCAGCCCGTGTGATTAGTTTAAGGCGCGGACAGAAGGAACACGTCATACGCCCACTTCCCGGCCTTGCTATCACCCCGGCCGTTGACTTTCGCGCGGTAGCGGAACTCGTTGCCGTGCCGGTCTTTCTTCCTCGACTCGCGGTAGCCGAGTGAGATTGACTCGACGCCGAGCGACGGCAACGCGTTCAACTCGCCCGCCTCTGAGATGCCGTTATGATTCCCGTCCTGCCACAGACGTAGAGATGAGAAGACGGAGTCGTGACCGTCAACCACGCCGTCACTGTTGCCGCCCTGCTCGGGCTTGTCGAACTCTGCCAGGGCCAGGAAGCCGTTCAACTCAGTCGAAGGCGGCTGCGTCGTGAAGTTGCCGAACAGTTCCCGCCCGGCATCAATCTGCCCATTGCCGTTTCTGTCGAGCGCCAGCCACGCGTCGTCAGAACCCGCGGCCGTCCACGACAGCTTATCTTGCGTCCCGTCACCGTTGAGATCGAAGAGAGTACCGCCCGCAACATCAGTCATGGAGAAGCCGTTGCCCGCGGTGTCAATGAGGACGGGAGAGCCGCCGCAGGAGGCGCAGCCGTCGCAGACGCAAGTCTCCGGGTCATAGCCGTCGCAATGGTTTGCGAGAGCAGTATTGGTGCACCGGCAGCAGCCAGTCCCGTCGTTCGCCATATACTGCGGACACCCCGTCGTCGGGTACAACGCGGTGTTGACCGGGTTGGCACACGTGCTTGCGAACGTGCATTCCCAGGTACAGTAGAACGAATCCCACCTGCAATTACTACTAGGCGCGGAGGTCGTCGGCGAGCAGGACACCTCCGAGCAGTCGTTGGGCCGGGTGGTGCTATGAGTGCTGGTATTGTTGCAGTTTACCCCTACGGTGAAAACAAGTACTTGAACTTTGTCGGGGCCCGCGAACGTCTCGGCAACTGACTGCAAGCCGGGGCCGCCAACACTGCCCGTGACCTTCACCTTGTTCTGCGTGTAAATATTCGGACAAGTTCCGCTCGCACTAGCATTAATTTGTACTGACGGCGTCGCGTCGCCGGCCGCGCAGGTTCCCCTGCCCGTACATGATGCCGTGCCGCTGACGAGACCGGTCTCGCAAGGCGTGACGGATACGAGTGCGGCAACAGCCTCTCTCACAGGGAGGTGGTAGAGCATTGCGCTCATTGCCGCGAGGATGAACATATTCCGCAATATGGTTCTGCCCCACAGCGCCTTGCCAGTGGCTCGAAGAAACTCGCGCATCTTTGTCAGCCCTACCTTTTGGTTTCGACGTTGGAGCCGGCACGACTTGAGAGAGCCTTCGCGTGCCGTCAGCGAATTTGCCCGACCCGCGCCGGGCGCCGCGACTATGTCCCCGCGCTTACGGCATTAACAGCCTGCCGCTCGTCCTCTCCGGAGAGCTTCCCGATCCAGAAGTCAAGTACTTTCCCGTTGCCATCCAACAGGATCAGACTGGGGGTGGCAGGTATGCCGAGAAGACGAAAATCAACTTCCGCGACGCTCTCAATGTTGAGCTGTCTTTGCCGCACGTATTTTTCAACCTCGTCTTTCGAGTCCGGGAAAACCGCCACTATGCGCGTGCCCTTAATGTTTGATTGCTGCGCTTTCATTTGGTTGTAAAAAGGAATGCTGTCGGTGCAGAACTGACAACCAGTGGTCATAGCCACCAGTAAAATCTGTGGCGAGCCGCCTGAATTCAGCCCCGGCGGCGTAACGATGGTCGAACCCCTGCGTAAGCCTGCCTCCGGCCTCGGCTTCGACGTTCCTGAGAAATAGGCCCAGGCGCACGTGTATAACACTACCAGCGAAACCAACACGACGGCCAGGTTAGTAGTCACTTCCAGACAGTTTTTCAGCTTCGATAAATTCATCGCCCACCTTTTCGCCGCCAGCCGTTACCTGACCTTGCGTAGTACGGGCCACGGCTTCCGTAGCTTTTGCATCACCCGCTCGACAGGCTGAGCGTCTCCGTAGGTTTCTCTCACGCGGAGGAGCTCCGCGGCGGTGGCTTTCCTGAACGCGCTGTAATAATCGGCTGGCGAAGAAGAGGAACTCAATTGAGGCGCAGGGCCGTTCTCTATTTCCTTAAGATTTCCAAATACTTCGTCAGGGGGGCTGCCCTGCGTGAGGTTTTTCTTTACTGAGTCAAGCAGATCGTATCTTGCGTTCCGCATGGCTTCCACCTTGGCGAAAAACTCCGTGGAGTCCGGCCCCACGAACGTGCCGTCATCAAAGAACGCTCCATCTAACGAAACAGTGATGTTAGTATATTGAGCTAATTCTTCCCTTAACCTGTTTAGTTCCTCCGTCGCCTCCGGCTCGCTGCGGGCTGCGTCACTACCCCCGCGGGTGGGGGGGACGTGTGGGGCTTCCGGATGGAATGGTGTGGAGAACCAGGCCGCACCCGGCCTGATGACGCCCTCGCTCATGTTAGAGACCTCTCCGCCCGTGAGACTCCACAGGGCGGTGTTATCGCTCTCGTCTATACGAATCTTCCCGTCCGGTTGCATCAGCTCCCATTTCAGAGCAAAGGCGACGACGGTTCGCCCGCTCGTGTTTTTGATAAATACGGAGAAAGGTCGAAGAGCCTCGACCATGACATTCGGTTTGTTCTCCGAAAGACCTGCCACCATCGCGTCATAAGCTGGATCGGCGGGATTAACAATGGTCACGCCGTATTCCGCGAGGTCTTTTGTGTTGAATATTGTGCCGGCGGCCTGGAAGTCCCTGTCGCCAACCTTGAATCCGGTGGCTGTAGATAACCCTACAGCCAGCAAAAGCAATGCAACCAGAATCTTGCTTTTCACAGCATTATTCTCCCTTTATTCGCATCTCTTAGGTGAGAGACAGATGATTACACTCCTTCAATGTAACGACTGTCATACGGAGATACGTTACGACGTGGGTGATAAGTAAATGCACCAACTTATCACCGTTTTGGTAGCTGTTTAGTGCGGGTTGGTGGAGACTGTTAGGATTCCGCTAACAGGTTCTGTGCGACAGGCTGTTATATATACCTGCCGGCGCGGGATGTCAAGAGTTTGAGAATCTAAAACTGGAAACTGAGAACTACGATTCACGATTCACGGCTTTAAGAACTTGTCACCCGCCACCCGCCACTTTATATTGTTCGGCGCGCCCGACACTCTGGCGGTCAGGTACTAACGCATGGACGGAGAGAACGGTAAGCACGGATCGAACGGCGACGCGCTGTACGACGAGCGCCCGTGGGGCTCCTTCACGGTGCTCGACGTGGGGGCGACCTACAAGGTCAAGCGCATCGAAGTGCTCTCGGGCAAGCGCCTCAGCTACCAGAAGCACGGCCGCCGCGCCGAGCACTGGATGATCGTCGAGGGCGCGGCCCGCGTGACGCTCGACGACCGCGAAATCCTCCTCGGCTGCGGCGAGACCGTCGACATCCCCGTCGGCTGCTGCCACCGCATCGAGAACGCCGGCCCCGGCCCGCTCATCTTCATCGAAATCATGCGCGGCGACTACCTCGGCGAGGACGACATCGTCCGCCTCGAAGACGACTTCGGCCGCCTCGCGAAATGAGGATGTCAGATGTCAGTAAGACACGATGCTCTTACTGACATCTGACATCCGACATCTACTTTGCCAGCATGATGCGCACGTCGCGCACGTTCGTGCCCGTCGGGCCGGTGACGACGGCGTCGCCGAGGGCCTCGAAGAAGGTGTGGGCGTCGCTCTCTTCGAGGAACTTCTCGGGCCGCAGGCCGCGTGCGCGTGCGCGCGCGAGCGTGGTGTGGTCGGCGAGCGCGCCGGCCGCCGGGCTGTTGCCGTCGGCCCCGTCCGTCCCGGCGCACAACGCGACCACGGCGCGCGGCTGTTGAAGCCCGGCCCTCCGCCCTCCGCCCTCCCCTGAGTTCCGACCAAGAATTTTTTCAAACTCGAACGCGCAGCGGAGCGCCGTCTCGGAGTTGCGCCCGCCGACGCCGGGGCCGCGCACGGGGCAGGCGAACTCGCCGCCGCTCACGAGGCAGACCGGGCCTCCGCCCTCGCGCCGATAGAGTGCGGCGAGGCGCGAGACAGACTCGGCCGCGCCCGCCTCGACGTGTTGCTCAACGAGGTCGCTTGCCACCCCGACGGCGAAGCCGCGCGAACGCGCCGCGCGGGCCGCCGCTTCGCACGCCCGTGCGTTGTCGAGCAGCACGTGCTGGCGGCGCGTGCCGCACACG
>JALZHT010000162.1 GCA_030860645.1 Acidobacteriota bacterium | reverse complement strand
GGCGCGAGTATCTGGAAGTCAGAGGGGCCGAAGGGGCGCGCGGGGCCGTGCGCGCGGCCGTCGCGGCCGGGGCGGACGTGATCAAGGTCGTCGCCGACGCCGGGCCGAATGTCCTCAGCGCGGAAGAGCTGAAGGCCGTCGTCGAGGAGGCGCGGCGGCACGGGCGCAAGGTCGCCGCACACGCCACGTCGCAGAGGGCGATTGCGAACGCGGTCGAGGCCGGGGTGGACTCGGTAGAGCACGGCACCGAGGCGACGCCCGAACTGCTCGCCGGGATGCGGGAGCGCGGCATCGCGCTCGTGCTCAACGTCCACACGACCGAGACGCTGCGCGCCGTCTTCGCCGCCGAGCTGCGCCGCTCGCCCGAGGCCGTCGCCGACTTCGAGGCTTACGTCCGCCAGAGCGCGCAGCGGACGCCCGCGCTCGTCCGCGAGGCTCTGCGGGCGGGCGTCCGCGTCGTCGCCGGCTCGGACGTGTTCTACATCTACCCCGGCAAGACGCGCGGCGAGACGGCGCTGCTGGAGTTGGAGGCTTTGCAACACTGGGGCCTGCCCGCCCCCGAGGTCGTCCGCGCCGCCACCACCTACGCGGCCGAGTTGCTCGGCCTGCGAGACTCCGCCGGCGCGGTCGAGCCGGGCAAGCTCGCCGACCTCGTCGGCGTCGAAGGCGACCCGCTCGCGGACGCGGGCGCGCTGCGCCGCGTGCGCTTCGTGATGAAAGGCGGGGCCGTCGTGAAACACGTGCGGCCGCGCCGACGCTGAACGGGCGGAAGCCCGACCGTCAGGGAACGATGCGCGCGGGACGGGAACGACGAACTGAAGACGACTTGTTCTTAGTTCATCGTTCAGACTCCCGCGTTTCTTCCGCCCTCCCTGACGGTCGGGCTTCCGCCCGTTTGGCTGTCGCCGCCCGCAATTTCGTCCTTCCGTCCGCGGCTTTGGACGCCGTGAAAAAACGCTGGACGGCTCTCCGAATCGTGCTAACTTGTCCCTCCGTTTCAGCCCGCCGATGCAGTCGGCTTAATCAGAGGAGTTTTCAGTCCCATGAACCTTCCCCCCCGCAGGGCACTGCTCGGCCTCGCCGCCGCGCTCGCTTGCTGTCTGACGACCGCCGCCGCGCGGGCGCAGGCCCCCTTCAACAAGGACGAGTTCGCCGCGCGGCGCGCGAAGTTGTTCGCGCAGATCGGCGACGCCGTCGCGGTCGTCTTCGCCGGCGAGCAGCACGTCCACGCCGTGAAGTTCCGGCAGGCCCCAGACTTCTTCTACCTGACCGGCGTGGAGGAGCCGGGCGCGGTGCTGCTGCTCGTCGGCCCCTCGAAGCAGAGTTTCCTCTTCGCGCACAAGCGGCCCGTGTGGAAGGTCAACGTCGAGGGGCCGGGCATCCTCGACGAGCAACAGCCCGCCGCGCGCTACGGCCTGACGCAGGTCACGGCGCTCGAAGACTTCTTCACCTATTTCAACTTCGCGGCCGGCAAGGCGCAGAAGCTCTACGCCCCTGTGAGCGCGCCCGACACGCTCCAGCACAACCGCGGCGAGCAGGGGCAGCACGAGACGGCGCTCGCCTCGAACCCGCTCTTCCGCTACACGCCCGCCGTCAAGCAGGCGGTCGCGCGCCTGCGCGAGCTGCACCCGCACCTCGCCGTCGCGGACGTGAACCCGCTGCTCGACCGCCTGCGCTGGGTCAAGACGCCTTACGAGATCGAGCGGCTGCGCCGCAGCGGGAAGATCGGGGCCGAGGGCATGCGCGCCGCCATCCGCGGCACGCGCCCCGGCATGTACGAGTACGAACTCGAAGCCGCCGCCCGCTTCGTCCAGACCCGGCTCGGCGCGCGCGGCGACGCCTTCACGCCCATCGTCGCCTCGGGGCCGAACACCGTCACCTGGCACTACCAGCGCAACGACCGCCGGATGGAGGCGGGCGACATCGTGCTCATGGACTACGGCGCGGACTTCGACTACTACACCTCCGACATCACGCGGACGTGGCCCGTGTCGGGCGCGTTCACGCCGGAGCAGGAGAAGATGTACCGCTGCATCCTCGAAGCGCGCGCGGCGATCATCGGCGTGATGAGGCCGGGCGCGACCATCCGGCAGATGAAGGACGCGGCCGAGGAGGTCTACAAGCGGCACGGCTTCCACGCGCAGTTCCTCGAACTCGGCCGCTACGTCGGCCACCCCGTCGGCCTCTCCGTCCACGACGTGGGCGGCGACGACCCGAACGAGCCGTTGCAGGCCGGCGTCGTCTTCAACGTCGAGCCGCTCCTGGAGTTTCGCGCCAAGAAGATTCACATGCGCCTCGAAGACACCGTGCTCGTCACCCCGACCGGCGCGGAGAACCTCACGGCCGCCGTCCCCGCCGACATCGAGGCCGTCTACGCGCTGATTAAGCAGAAGGGCGTCGGGATTGAATAAGAAAGTGCAGAGTGCGGAGTGATGAAAATAATTCTGCACTCCGCACTCTGCCCTTCTTCCTGTCTGGAATCTCACGCCCATTCGCACTTTCTCCCCGGTGTTAGCGAGTTAGCCATTCCTCCGTAGGTGAACGATTCGAACCCCCAGTCCACGGGCTGGGGGTTCGGTCGTTTCAGGGGGCGGTGTTGAACGAAGTTGGCCGCGGCGGGAGCGAGTCCTCGATGAGCGCCTTTTCCAAATGCGTTTTACTCTTCCTCCTCAACTGGCTTGACGCGCAACTGACCATCCTGTGGGTGCGCGCGGGCGTGGCGACCGAAGGCAACGGGCTGATGGCCTACCTTTTAGACATCGGCAACGCGCCCTTCCTCCTCACCAAGCTCGCCGTCGGCGCGCTCGTCGCCTACACGCTCTACCGCTTCTCCGACATCCGGCTGGCGCGGCGCGGCCTGCGGCTCGCCCTCGGCCTCTACCTCGCGCTCATGCTCGTGCACGCCGCCACCGGCGCGTCGGCCCTCGGCTGGCGGCCGCCCGACGCCCTCATCGCCTTCATGTCGCACCTCCCCGAAGGGCTCCTCGCCCTGCTCTCGTAAGTCACGGCTCCGTTAGTTTCGCTGGAACTTTCCGCCCGCCCCGCCTGAATCTCCGCCGCACGGGTGCGGCGCGCGAACGTCTGCCTGCGGTTCTTCCGGGCCGCGTTGTTTGAACAGCGGCGGGCGCGGCTTCGTAGTAAAATCTGTCCGCGCACCAGACGCGGGCGGGCGCTTCCGGGCGCGCAACGTCGCCGCCACGCGCGGGCATCTTAAGTCCGGTGCGCCGACGAATCATGAACTACTCCGGGAATACAACCATGTACAGACTCACGGCCCGACAGATCCTGAGCATCGCGCTGCTGTCGGCGTTCTTCGCCGCCGCCGGCGTCGCCTGCTTCGACCGCTGGGGCAGCCGGTTCCAGCCCCCGACCGCCGCCTTTGGCGAGGCCGACCCGTCGGCCGAGGTCGCCGGCGTCACAGACCCGTCGGTCGCCACCGACGAGCGCAACAACATCGAAGTCTTCCGCGCCATCTCGCCCGGCGTCGTCGCCATCCACACGACGACGCGCCCGCGCGGCTTCTTCGACCCCGGCGGCCAGGGCTCCGGCTCCGGCTCCGTCATTGACGAGCAGGGCCACATCCTGACCAATAATCACGTCGTTGACGACGCCGCCGCCGTCGCGGTCAGCTTCGGCGGCGACAAGACCTACCCGGCCCGCGTCGTCGGCCGCGACCCCGACACCGACCTCGCCGTCATCCGCGTCGAGAACGCCCCGCGCGAGCTTTTGCGGATCGTGCCGCTCGGCGACTCGGACAAGCTCGTCGTCGGGCAGAAGGTCTTAGCCATCGGCAACCCGTTCGGCCTCGACCGCACTTTGACGACCGGCGTCATCAGCGGTCTTCAACGTCCCATCCGCGCGCAGAACGACCGCATCATCGAGGGCGCGATCCAGACCGACGCCTCGATCAACCCCGGCAACTCGGGCGGGCCGCTCTTAGACTCGCAGGGGCGCATGATCGGCATCAACTCGCAAATCCTGACGCCGGCGGGCGGCTCGGTCGGCGTCGGCTTCGCCGTCCCCGTCAACATCGCCAAGCGCATCGTCCCGCAGCTCATCCGCGAGGGGCGCGTCGTCCGCCCCAAGCTCGGCGTCTACCCGCGCGCCGTCGCGGATTTGCGCGGCATCCGGCTGCCCGTCCAGGAGGGCCTGCTCATCCTCCAGCTCGACCCCGCCGGCTCGGCCGCGCAGGCCGGCCTGCGCAGCGTGACGCAGGACGACAACGGCGACATCATCCTCGGCGACATCATCCTCTCGATTGACGGCGAGAAGACCGCCGAGCAGAACGACCTCTACCGCATCCTCGACCGCCACCAGTTCAACGATGTCGTCCAGGTCGAAATCTTCCGCGACGGCCGCCGCGCCACCGTCCCCGTCCGCCTGCTCCCCGAGCCGCAGCGGCGCGGCGTGTTCAGAAGGTAGAGAGCGGGTGCCGGGTTTTGGGTGCCAGGTGCCGGGTAAAAGAACCGTCTTCACCAGCACCTGGCACCCAAAACCCGGCACCCTTTCCTCATGCCGGAGACACTTCACTTCGTCAACGACGGCTACGGCTGGGCGTGCAAGCGCTGCGGCGCGGCGGGCGGCGCGCCCGAGCCGGCCGAAGCCACCTCCCTCCCCCGCTTCTTCCGCGAGGGCGAGGCCGAAGATCGCGAGCCGCGCCTCTCGTCCCCCCTCCTCGCACGCTGGAAGGACGAGACGCGCCGCGCCCTCGTCTGCCCGCGCTGCGGCACCGAGGAATCAATGAAGGATGAAGAATGAAGAGAGTCGGTTCCTCATTCTTAATTTTTAATTCTTCATTCTCCATTGATTTCCCCCTCCCGCCGCGATTTACGATTCACGGTTGACGATTTACTATTGACGGGCGATGAACGAGCAGGCATTCGGGACGCTGGAGTACGAGGGTTTGCGCGCGCTGGTGCGGGAGCGGGCGCAGACGCCGATGGGGCGGGCGCGTGCGGCCGGGCTGGAGCCGCTATCTTCGACGGCCGAGGTGCGGCGCGCGCTCGCGGCCGTCTCGGAGTGCGTCGAGCTGCGCAAGCGCGGCGCGGCGTGGTCTTTCGGCGAGCTGGCCGACCCCGCGGAAGCCCTCGCGCGCCTCGCGATTGAAGGCACGATCCTCGAACCGCTGACGCTGCTCGAACTCGCGCGCCTGTGCGAGCAGGCGGCCGACGCGCGCGCCGCCGTCTCGGCCGAGCGCGACTCGTCGCTCGTGCTCTGGGAGGTGGTCTCGGAACTCCCGCGCACGCTCCCGAGCCTGGCCGCGCGCGTCTTCTCGAAAATCCTGCCGGGCGGCGAACTCGACGACCGCGCCAGCCCCGAACTCGCCCGCGTGCGCTCAGACATCGTCCGGCTGCGCTCGACCATCACGCGCTCGCTCGAAACCCTCATGCGCCGCTCCGAGGAGGCCATCCAGGACGAGCTGGTGACGGTGCGCAACGACCGCTTCGTCATCCCCGTCCGCGCCGACCACCGCGGCCGCGTGCGCGGCGTCGCCCACGGCTTCTCCTCCTCGGGCGCGACCGTCTTCGTCGAGCCTTTAGAGACCATCGACGCCAACAACGAACTCCAGGCGCTGCGCGAGACCGAGGAGCGCGAGATCGCCCGCGTCCTCTTCACGCTCACCGAAGAGTTGCGACAGGAACTCCCGGCCGTCGCGTCGGCCGCGCGCGCCGTCGCCGAGCTGGACTTCGTCGCCGCGAAGGCCGCGCTCGCCGCGCACCTCCGCGCCGTCGAGCCGCAGGTGGATGAAGCGGGCACGCTCGAACTCGAAGAGGCGCGGCACCCCCTGCTCGAAGAGAACCTCCGCGCGCAGGGGCTTGAAGTCGTGCCCGTCTCCCTGCGGCTCGACGCGGGGCGGCCCGTGATGGTCATCTCCGGCGCGAACGCGGGCGGCAAGACGGTTGTTTTAAAGACCGCCGGGCTGCTCTCCCTGATGGCGCTCTCGGGGCTTCACGTCCCGGCGCGGGCGGCGCGCGTCCCGCCCTACGCGTCCGTGCTCGCCGACATCGGCGACCGCCAGTCGCTCGCCGCCAACCTCTCGACCTTCACCTCGCACGTCGCCAACATCCGGCGCATGATTGAGCTGTGCGAGCGGCCCGCGCTCGTCCTCCTCGACGAGGTCGGCACGGGCACCGACCCCGAGGAAGGCTCGGCCCTCGGCGTCGCCGTCGTCGACCACTTCCGCCGGGCGTGCGGCGCGCACGTCATCGCCACGACGCACTACAGCGGCCTGAAGATGTACGCGTCGAACGAGCCGGGCGTCCGGAACGCGAGCGTCGAGTTCGACGAGCGCACGCTCCGGCCGACCTACCGCCTCCTCGTCGGCGTCGCCGGCTCCTCCTCGGGTCTGGAAATCGCGCGCCGATTTCAATTGCCCGACGAAGTCATCGAGTCGGCCCGCGCGCGCGTTGACGAACAAACCTTGCTCGCCGCCGACTACCTGCGCCGCATCCAGCGCGAGGCCGAGGAGGCCGAAGCGTTGCGCCGCGCGCTCGAAGAGGAGCGCCGCGCCGTCGCCGAAAAATATTCCGCGCTCGACGCCGAGGCCGCGCGCCGCGAGCGCGAGCGTCAGGCCGAGTTCGCCCGCGCCTTCGAGCGCGCCGTCGCCGACTTCGAGCGCCAGGCCCGCGAACTCTACTCGAAGATCGAAGAC
>JALZHT010000161.1 GCA_030860645.1 Acidobacteriota bacterium | reverse complement strand
CTCCCGGCTGAACTTTCCGTCCAGAACGGCAGGAAATATGCGCCCCTTCCCTCTTTCGCGTCAAGCGAATTATTAAGGAAAGCATGATTACCTTAAATACTATCGGGAAAGGCGAAAAACGCCTTCATAAGTTTTTTTCACTGCTATCACTACCAATTATTTAGCGTCTGTGAAACGTCGTGGAACGTGACGAGAGAGTGGTTCTCAGAGGATGATTTCTGAGATCGGGTGGGACATAAAAAGACAGCTTTGCTGTGTGGCGATAGGAATGTGACGGCCTTAGCCCGCCCACCACTCCCACCGGTCGGAGGTGTAATGACGCCTGCGCCGTAGTCTGTAAGTGCGAAGCAGTATCAAGGCCGCCGACAGGCTCGCTAAACTGAGCACCGTTACTACCGACACGGGGCATGAATGAAGTGTAGCAGAAAGGAATTTACATCCTACGCATTAAAATACCTATTACGCTAAACCTCTGGATATAAAGACGTTACAAGTTAAATCGGGCTGAAGACTCTTTCCATTATCGGAATTACCTTCTGTAACTACAAACAAGGTTATTTAATTGTTCAAAACTAGAAACTAGCTGGTGTGAAACGTACTCGTGAAACACTTTTAATGGGCCCAGTTTGAAGGAGATTCGGGACACAGTTAGTGTAGGCGGATGTCTGAGCCCGGAGCAAAGTAGGAAAGGCCTTCGCTTCCTCCAGTTCGGTAATAGATGTGGGTAATTATGCGGAATGCCTACCCGCTTCGTGCCTTGTGATTACGTCTGACCACTTCTGAAACATATTTATTGACATCTTCCGCTAATTCTCATAAAAGATTAGGCCTTCCGGAGGCGTAACCCCTATGAATTTAGGCGGAGATAATCCTAAGACATTCACGCTGACCGAGGCCGAGAAGTACCTCGGCGTCTCCCGCGCGACGCTGTGGCGGCTCATCCGCCAGTACAAAGTCCCTACTTTTACCGACGTCCTTGACCGGCGCGTGAAGCGCGTCAGGCGGGCTGACATCGACCAGATTTTGGCCGAGGCCGACCGGGTCCGCGAAGGGGAGGCCGCATGAAAGTCATCGCCATCGCCAACCAGAAGGGCGGGGTCGGCAAGAGCACGACTGCCGCCGTTTTGTCCGCCGAATTCGCCATCCGCGAGTACGACACGCTCCTCATCGATGCCGACCCGCAGGCCAACGCGACCGAGATTTTCCTCGACCCCGCGAACGTCCGCACCTCGCTGGCCGATGTCATCATCGGCGGCGAGGGGAAGCTGGCCGCCTCGATCACGGAGAAACGGGTCACCACCGAGATCGAGCACCTAGACATCATCCCGGCGACGCTTGCGCTGGCGAACTTCGACCGCGAGCCGGCCCTCTCGGTGACGAAGCTGCGCACGGCGATCCGCGAACTCGGTGACAGCTACGACTTCGTTTTCATCGACACGCCGCCGAATCTGGGGCTCCTGCTGACGGCGGCCCTCACCGCGGCGACCCACATCATCATCCCGGTCCAAGCCGCCCCCTTCGCCCTGACGGGACTCAACGACCTGCTGCAAGTCATTGAAAACGCTAGGGAATTAAACGAAACCCTGGTCGTGCTGGGGGCGGTCTGCACCCTGTACGACACGCGGACTTCAGTCTCGGGGGCGTCCTACCGCGCGCTCACCCAGATGTTGCCCGACAAGACTTTCGAGACCATAATCCACCGCCAGACGAAGATGGAGGAGGCACCCTCAATGCACCAGCCGATCCAACTCTACGCGCCAAACTCGCGGGGGGCCGAGCAGTACGCGGCGCTCGCCGACGAGGTGTTGGCGCGCCTCAAGGTCGGCTCGAAGGCGGGCGCGCGGGCGCGCCTCACCGCGGTGCAGGGTAAGGATAGATGACTAACGAAAAGAGGCCGAAACCGAAGATTAAGCGCCGCCCGCCCGGGCTCGTCATCACGCCGCCCACGCCGCGCCCGGTGGGCGAGGACCACCCGGCGCGTCTCCTCTTCCGTGAGGCTATCGAATCGGCGAAGCCGGCCACCGCGGCCGATGAGGCGGCCGACGCGGCAGTAGCCGCCGAGCCCGTGACGCCGGTTGAAGAGGCCGCCCCCGCTTCCCTCCCCCAAGCCCAACCCGAGGCGTTACAAATATTTAAGGAGCTGCGTGAGGCCGCCGCCGGCGAAGAGTCAGCGGGCACCGCGGTGGAAGAAGATGAGTCCCCTCGCCGGGAGGAAATCCCTCCGCGGGAGGAGGCCCAGGAAGAAACCCCGTCCCCGGACGCGGGCAACTTTGACATGCACTTCGGCCAGTGGAAGCCATTTCTGTCAGAGGCGCAGATGTGTCTCCTCGAAGCGCTTTACAACATGACCCACGCCAAGGGCGTCGCCGAGTGCCTGACCTCAATGCCCAAGCTGGCCGAGGCAGCGGGAATCAGCGAGCGCCAGACGTACAATGTTGTCAAGGAGTTAGAGAGGACCGGCTTCATCGAACGCCCCGAGACCTTCAACACCCCGATGAAGAAAGGCACGATCTTCCGCCTGCTCCTCACGCGCAGGACTACGCCCGGCCCGGAGCGGCGCTATCATTTCGGAGATTGACACCCCTGCAAAGTCATTGCAGGGGGTGCAGACATATTGCAGGGGTTGAAATCCTCCTTCGCCTGTATCGCGGCGTCACAAAAATCACGTCGACAGCTTGTCCTTCCTTAATTCTCTGAAAACCTCTTGGACCAGTTCATAAACCAAAGGGGCGACACCCCTGCAATAACAATTCAGGGGTGCAAAATCTCTTCAGGGGGTGAACGATCGCTTCGGGGGCATCTCCAATCCTCGAGATATACCCCTGCAATTTTATTTCATCCCCTGCAAAATATATTCATCCCCTGAATATAAATTTCATGGGGTGAATATATTTTGCACCCCCTGAAAATGTTATGCACCCGGTGCAATCATTTTGCAGGGGGTGCAACGTCACTTCATTTACTGAAGCAAGCCTTCACCGGGTGAAACGAAATTTCAGCCCCTGAAGGCCGCGTTCACCCGGTGCAATTTGTGTGCAGGGGAATTTACAACGGAAGTCAGACTGGTGTAGTTAGGGCGAGACGGAAAGATCCGGGCGCCCTAGGCACCGGAGACAAGACGACCTGGGGCACGCGAGTTTGGCGACCGAACGCCCCAGGTCATCAGACAACTCGCTTGTCGGCGAGCCGGTGAAAGTGTGTCTTAAAGCAGCCCTAGTCTACACCAAGCCGCGCCGCCGTCAAGCCCTCTCGAAGGACGGGGGTTTGTGAGGATGAACGCAGCAGCCCGCGAGATGCCGGGGTTCGTCAGGCGCACACACCTGAGGGCGGACGAATACCATACCAACTTCCGCAAGCTCGACTGCGAGACGATCTCGCGGCTCACCTCCGAAGAGGCGAGCCGCGTCTCTTCGCAAGTGTGTAAGGTCTACCTCTCGCTCGTGAACGCGCCGGCGGGCTGCTGGGAGCGCGACGGGGTGCTCCGCTTCGCTGGCGAAGAGCGGGGCGGCGAGTGGGTGACGGCGTGGGAGCAGCTCGTCTCGCTCGTCGGCGTGGCGTCGGCGACAGCGCGCAAGGCGCTCCTGTGGATGCATGAGGAGGGCATCATCGGCTACTACGCCGGGAAGAACGGCGCCGGCATCCGCGTCTTCCTCAACCGGGCGGCCTCCTCCGTCGGCCGCAGGACTCAGCCGGGGCAAAAAATTTTGCGCCTCGTCCATGCTTCACCCAACGAGCACCGTGCTTCATCCGCTGACACGCCCTTTAGGGACAGCTTCGCTGATTCAGAGGTTTTAGAAACAGATTTGTCTCCATGCGCGCCAAAAAACGGCGCGGGGACAAACGGGGAAGTTAAACCGCCTTCCGCCCCCGCACGGCCCTCCGCCCCATCGGCCGTCCCGCCAACAGCCAGCGCCGAGGCAGTTGGCGAAACAGCCCGGTCGATCTCAACCGAGGAGATCGTCAGCCGATTGGTACGGGAGCTGGAACCCCCGATGCGCGCGGCCGCGGCGCAGGCCGCCGCGCGCGAGCACGAGCGGACGCGCGAGTGGCTGGAGAGCAGGGGACTACCGAAGGCGGCGCGCGTCGCACAGCGTGAAGCCTTCAACGTGCTCCGCCAGCACGGGCTGGTCGGCGCCGCGGCGAGGGACGCACGCGCCGGGCGGGGCGTCGGGCGGTACGAATGTCAGCCGGCGGCGGCCCGGCCACTCACGCCCGACGAAGTCAGGGAGTTTGCCGAGACGTGCGTCGCGATGCTGGAGGTGCACGGGCAGTCGATTGACGTGACGCTCTCGGAGTTGAGCGTCGAGGCGGGAGGAGTCCTCCTGCCTGACGACGCGCCGAAGGTGCGCGAACTCGCCGAGGCGCTGGCCTACGGCGGGGAAGGGAGTAGGCGGAATGGCGGCTAGACTCAGCGCAGCGCCGGTGGCCACCGCCGAAGCGGAGTCTGAGGCTACAGCGCCCGCCGAGCGACTCGTGCCGAACGCTGTCGCCGAAGGCTCGCCGACCGCCTGCCCGAAGTGTTTCGGCTCGGGCATAGAGGTCGTGCCGGACAGGGGGGCGCGCCGCTGCGACTGCCGCGGCGAAGACCGGCGCCGCAGGCTTCTGGAGGCGGCGCGCATCCCCAACCGCTACGCGTCCTACACGCTCCGGGGCTACCGCCCGGCGGAGGGCAACGGCTCGCAGCTTCGGGCCTTCAACTACGCCCTCCGGCTGGTGCGCGAGTACCCGGCCGTCGACCGCGGCCTGCTCCTCACCGGCCCGGTCGGGGTCGGCAAGACGCACCTCGCCGTCGCCATCCTCCGCGGCCTCATCGAGCGCGGCGTCCCCTGCCTCTTCTACGAGTTCGGGGCGCTGCTCAAGGAGATCCAGGACTCCTACAACTCGGTGTCGAACACGTCCGAGCTGGGCGTCCTCGCGCCCGTCTACCAGGCCGAGGTCCTGGTCCTGGACGAGCTCGGCGCGTCGAAGCCGACCGACTGGGTGCGCGACACGATGATGCAGATCATCGGCAAGCGCTACAACGACCGGCGGCTGACGGTCTTCACGACCAACTACCTCGACGCGCGGCGCCACCCCGCGGAGGAGACTCTGGAGGACCGCGTCGGGGTGCGCCTGCGGTCGCGCCTCTACGAGATGTGCCGCACGGTGCAGATAGACGGCGACGACTACCGGAAAAGCTTTGACAGGTCTTAGCGATCATCCTCCCGGAAGAACTCTTTACATCAACGCGGGCGCACCGCAAGGCGGCCGCCGGAATGAAGCTCGGGCCGGGCGAAGGCGCCGGTTAAAGGCCGCGGCGGCGCGGCGCCCGCCTACAGCTCCAGCGGGCTCTTCACGCCCCGGCCGCCCTTGTTCAGCACATGCGTGTAGATCATGGTGGTCTGCACGTCGGCGTGACCGAGCAGCTCCTGGATGGTGCGGATATCGTATCCGGCCTCCAAGAGGTGCGTGGCGAAGCTGTGCCGGAGGGTGTGGCAACTCACCCGTTTGGGTATCCTTAGCTGCCCGCTGGCCGCCTTCACCGCGCGCTGCAGCGTATCCTCCGAGACGTGGTGCCGCCTCCGGAGCCCTGTGCGCGGGTCGTCTGAGAGGTTGCCGGCAGGGAAGACCCATTGCCAAACCCACTCCGACGCCGCGCTCGGGTACTTCCTCGCCAGGGCGTAAGGGAGGTACACGCGGCCGAGGCCGCGCCGCAGGTCCTCCTCGTGCATGAGCTTGGCGCGGATGAGCTGGCGGCGCAGAGGCTCGGCCAAGGGCGAAGGCAGGACCGTGCGCCGGTCTTTCTCGCCTTTGCCGTCGCGGACCGTGATCTGCCGGTAGGCGAAATCCACGTCCTTCACCCTCAGCCTGACGCACTCCATCAGCCGCAGCCCCGAGCCGTAGAGGAGGCCCGCCATTAGTCGGTGCACGCCGCGGAGGCGTGCGAGCAGCCGGCCGACTTCTTCGCGCGTGAGCACGGTGGGGACGCGCGCCGGGCGCTTGGCCCGCTCGAGGCCGTCGACGAACGGCAGGTCGATCGCGAGCACCTCACGGTAGAGGAAGAGGAGGGCTGACAGCGCCTGGTTCTGCGTCGAGGCCGCGACGTTGTCGTGCGAGGCCAGGTGCGAGAGGAACTGGCGGATCTCTTCGACGCCTAACTCCGCAGGGTGTCGCTTCCGGTGGAAGAGGATGAAGCGCTTGACGGCGCGGACGTAAGCCTCCTCGGTGCGGATGCTATAATGCCTAAGCCGGATGTGGTGGCGCACCTGCTTGAGCAGCGGCCGCTTCGGCTCTGTCGGCACGGGCTGGGGCATGGCTTTACCTCGATGGGTGGAGGGGACTGTCCGGGGCCGGTGGGCATGAACCCGGACCAAAGGGTGGGCACGGTGGCGGTAGGCGCGAGGGAGTATGCCCCAAGGGCGCGGTAAAAGCCAGCGCGGGGATAATTATACCGCCGCCTGCGGTAAAACCGCGCCGCCGCCGTGTTATGCCGCGCCCAGCGGTAAAAGTCGATAGAACCACGAATATACCGCGAACTGCGGTCTACTTAGCGTTCGGCGGCGAAGGAGAGAGGCAGTTAAGTTGAGTGGGAAGTGAGCCGCCTGCAAGCCATTCGCCTCTTGAGTCGTTACGTCGAGAGTGGCGCGCCGCCGAACAGGTCAATGCAGCCGACCGGGATG